>NZ_JBDGBK010000075.1:0-16205 GCF_040910045.1 Enterococcus sp. RTP21361st1_A6_RTP21361_211029
TTTCTATCACTTGCGATTTCTACCTCATTCTTTCTTATTGCGGCTGTTTCTAGTCGATATACCGAGTGACAACTGCCAATTCCGGCTCATAAGCAGAACCAGTGATCTTTGTTTTCATGACTTTGGAGCCTGGGGTCTGTGAGTGGATCATCTCGTCTGCACCTAAATAAAGACCGACGTGATGGACTTTTCCTTTTCCCTCTTCATATGCGAACAACAATAGATCACCTGGCTGCGCCTGTTCATAGGATCGCTGCACACCCGCTTGCGCTTGTTCAATGGTATCCCGAGGAATCAAAATACCATTGACCCGATGCAAACTATACATAAACCCTGAGCAGTCAAAGCCACTGCTGCTGATCCCTGCCCATACATAAGGCAAATCCAGAAATTGTTCTGCCATCTCGATCAATTGTCGGGGAGTTGTTGAGTTTCCTTGATCGATTCGTTGGGCTTGTGTTTTAGAAATTTCAGCTGGTCCTTCAGGTGTCATCACATGATACCACTCAGCGTCCTCAAAAAGCCAATCCAGCAGGGTTCCGAAAGAAAGGATTCTTTGATGATCTTTGAATTGCAGGACAGCAGTTGGTTTGATTACTGCTACCTTCTGATTTTTCCCCAATCCATATTTCTCGTCTATGACAGTCAATACGTTGCTAGGAACATACCCTGGGTAGCCTCGGGGATTTTTATTACTTGCTTGGTCTAAGACAATGATTTCTGCCCATTCTTCTTTTTCTTGAACGACTTCGACAACGGTCCCATAAAGAATCTCTGAATCAACCAAGTCCTCTTCATAGAGAGTCATTGCATCTGCTGCTGATAAAAACGAATGGACTGCTTCTAAAGGTTGCGCATTGATTTTTGTTAAAACTGCATTTTGCTGCGGCTGTTTCCATAAAAAAGTCATAGCTGCTTGGACTGCTTTTTTCACTAGGTTCTCCTTTGCTGATTTATTGATCATTTTTGCTTGTGCAATCTGGGGAAAGATGAAAGATCCATCTCTTCTAACTTACTGCTTGTTTCTTTACTCTAGGGAAACATTCTTGTAGTCATAGGCTGCACCGACACTATGGACCACTAAGCCTTTGATTTTTGGGGAACGTAAATGAGCCTCTGCGCTTTGAAATAATGGAATCACGCCCAATTTTTCATTCAAAATCTGCTCAGCTTCCACCATATTTTGCCAACGTGCTTGAGGATCGTTGGCATATGCATCGGATGCTTCTGAAATCAAGTTATCATAGGTATCATCCAACCATTTTCCGCGATTGTATGAACTATCTTTTTTGAAAAGTTCCAAGAAATTGATCGGATCTGCATAATCACCGATCCAATTGTTCATGACCATTTCGAAATCTCCGCTATTGGAACGATCTAATCGCACAGAAAAAGGAACATTGGTCACTTCTACAGTCAATCCTTCAAGGGTTTGTTGAAGCGTTCCTTGAATGTATTCGGCTAATTTCTTTGATTGATCGGTATCTGAGGTGAGTAATTCAAAGGTGAGGGTATCTTTTCCTAGTTCGGATTTTGCTTGCTCCCACAATTTCTTGGCTTGTTCTTCATCATAAGGCAGCGAAGTCCCTGCATCTTTAACAAAATCTGTTTTCGTTTCAGGATTAAAGGCTAGATCAGAAGGAACAAATCCAACAGCTGGAAGTGACCCATTACCTAAAATCTGATCAACGATTTGCTGACGATTAAGGCTATAGGAAATTGCTTGCCGCAACTTTTCATTCCGAAACGGTGAGTCCTCCGCTGCTTGATTCATTTCTAAATACTGGGTCGTCGCGCTCGGTTGAACAACATAATCCTTGTGATTTACATTTTGCATCGCCAGTTCCCCACTCAATGTGATGTCATCTGCTTGCCCGCTTTCATACAAATTATAGCTAGTTGAAGATTCTTTGACGACATCAAACTGAACTCCGGATAACTTCACTGACTCTGCATCCCAATACTCAGGATTTTTCTTGAGTGTCCATTGAATATCTGTACCTGGGCCGTCATAATCCTCCAATGTGAAAGGACCATTGTAGACTGCATTCGCACTTGTTAAGGCATATTGATCCCCATGTTCTTGAACAACCGCTTCACTCTGCGGGAAAAAAGTAGGAAAAGCGAGTAAAGATTTAAAATAAGGCGTTGCTTTTTCCAATGTAATCTTCAATTCATGACTCGTGACGGCTTCGATCCCTAGTTCACTTTTATCCTTCGTTCCATCGGAAATAGCTGCAGCATTTTTGACTGGTGCTAGCATGTAGGCATAGTTGGAGGCGGTAGCAGGATCAACCGTTCGTTGCCAGCTAAAGACATAATCCTCTGCTGTGACAGGTTCCCCATTGGACCATTTGGCATCTTCTCTTAATTTGATCGTGTACACCATCCCATCTTCACTGATCATTGCGTCTTCACTCGCACCGGCAATCACGGGTTCATTGTTTTCATCGAGTCGATAAAGTCCTTCATAGGCATTGTTCAAGGTAATAAAACTGTAAGAATCGGTTGCTAACGACAAATCGGCGCTCCCCATTTCAGCAGAAAACTGAACATTCAGCATTGGCTGATTGGCATTTGCTGACTTGGTTGAATCTGTGGTTTTCGATGACGGCTGTTGACAGGCTGCTAGAAAAAAACTACAAACGATGAGTGATCCGATAACTCTTGCTTTGGTTGTCATTCTTGACGCCTCCTATTTTTCAGATAATTCTAAAAATTCCGTTTTGTTAAGTGAAGTTTACCGTGATTCGAATCTTTCTGTCAAATTCCCTTACTTGAAAGAATCTTCTAAGATACCTAGAGAAAGGTCCTATGGAGAGATCTTTCCTAGCTGTTCTTAGGTAGGAAAGAAACATCTTTTTTCACTAAGCAAGTATTTTCTAAGAAAAATACCGACCTAATTGACAATCATTCTCAATTACAGTTATACTAATTGGAAAATGATGATGCAAAGTCAAATCGTGCATTTACCACAAAAAGGAGTGTTGGTCATGTATATCAAAACTGTGACATTTGAAGTTTTAGCAGAAGCAAAAGAAACATTTTCAGAAAAGATCCGCAAAGATATCGCCTCGATGAAAACGTTTGAAGGCTGTCTCCAATCTGAATGTTGGATCAACGAAAAAAAAACATCAGTCGATTTTCAACTCGTCTCAAAATGGCAAGAAAAGAAACATTTCCAAGCCTGGCTAAAGCGGCCCGAACACTTGCAAAAACACCGTGAAGCTTATCGTGCAGAAAAAGAAGGAAACGGAAAACCTTCCGTAGTAATAAACAAGAGTGGACAAGATTATTCCTTATTCGACGACTCAATTGTATCTTCCAGCAAGAACTGAGTTGAAACTTATTTCAAGAAAGTTCAGCTAAAAAAGAAGGGCAGCGCTTGCCGATGAGAATCCATTTCATCTGACAAGCGTTGTCCTTCGACTGCGTATCGCGTATTTGTCGTGTCAGCCCACCACGGTTAGTTCGTGGAGTGTCTGCCCGGATGGGTCTTTTAACTGCAACCAACCATTGGTCCCTCCGTAGTAAAGAAACAGACCAACCTCATTGACACTTTTTAAAATAACTTCTTCTATCGTGCAATGATCCTTAATCGCTGCTTGATGATCTTGGCGGATTTTTTCTCCTAAGCGAGCAGAAAATCCCAAGGAACCGTCTTTATTATATGGAATTTCTTCGGCTAATTTTGCCCCTTTTTCGATTCGCATTTCATTGCGCTTTTGCCAATAAACAGTTGCCTGACTTCCTTGATAGTCAATATAGAAAGGTCGATCCTGCAATTCTTTTTTCCATTGATGCCTTGCTTTTGTTTTTTTCACTGGATCAAGGGAAGTGGTATTTTGGTAATAGCCAAGTTTATCTAACAATAAGTCAAAATTTTTTGCGCAAGATGCAATGAGCTCACTTTGCTCACCTGGGATCGCTTCACTTTTTTTCTTCAACAAACCATACTTCTCCTGATAATAATGTGCAAGGTAAGGTGCCTGGATTTCCCAGCTAGGAGTAATACTAATGATTCGATCATGGGGCTGAGTCAAGTCCAGCAATGTATCCGTTGTAATAGCTGTTACCGCATGATTCTTAACAAGAAAAAACACAGTATTATCAAGCTGTGTCACACGATCATGATCTGCAATTTGTAATAAACCTTGTTCATTGGGAAGCTTAAACAGTAACTCCTCTTCTTCTAAGATCACTAATTCAGCTCTCATAACATTCTCCTCCAGGCGTACGATTTTAATTTATTGTACCATCATTAAGTCTTTATTGAAATTTATTGGCCGCCTGGCAGTCTATCGCAGCATACAAAAAACGATGATAGCAGAAAATAGGATCCGTAACTATTAGGCAAGTATTCTGCCCTTGAAAGTTACTGTCCCAGACAGCAAAGGATACTCTTTGCTGAAAAAATTTGGCTAACATCGTAAATATTATTGATTAAATTGTTATTTTTAATTGTTGAGCTCATTATTTTCCTGTTTTTAAACAATAAGCTTCTGTCTTTTTTTAACTAAAAAAACATTCGACTAAAGCTGGTCCATAGATTTCATTATACCGAGCAACGACTCTTCCACATCGTTCCTCGATTTCGTCATGATCAATGCCATCATATCTTACGACACTCATCACCACACAATTTTCCATTTTGCGGATTACCTCACCGATGATCCTCCTTTGCATACCTACCGGTTTACATTCATACGCTTTTCCTAAAACAATGTTATCACAATTCATAATTTCCACCTTCAAATTTAATTTTTCTAATTATGTTATCATAATATCATCGTTTTTTAATAATTAAAAGTAATACGCATTGATTCGCACAAAAAACCAGTACAGACAAAAAAACCAAACGAATAGAAGTTGCCTCAGAAACAAGCCGGCAATTCAGCAACTTCAAGAACTAAAGTTGCGCTTTCTATCGTTTGGGTATTTCTTTTGTACCAGCGAACACGATTCGCTGCTCGTTTTATCAATTACGCCGTGCAGCTACTAGCGAAGCGGCAAATTTTTCTAAGAAAAGTTGATCGATCTCGTCATAACTACTTGTTTTCGAACTATCGATATCTAATACTCCGATCAGTTGGTCATTGTCCAGCATTGGCACAACGATTTCTGACATTGCTGCCGAGTCACAAGATATGTAGTTCTCATGTTCTTTGACATTATCGACGATCATAGTCTTTTTCTCAGCAGCGGACTCCCCGCAGACCCCTTTTCCTAACTGGATGCGGGTACAAGACACGCGGCCTTGGAAAGGACCTAGAATCAATTCGCCTTCTTGAAACAGATAATAGCCGGCAAAGACCGTATCTGGTAACGTTTCATTCAGCAATGCGGAAGAATTAGCCAGATTCGCTAACCAGTTACTCTCCGCTTCTAACAATCCTTTTAACTGAAGGAGCATCAGCTCGTATGCTTCTTTTTTCTCCATATCCATCACCTCTGCTATTGATTATAAGCAACTCGCAGAGTTTTGTCTTGGTAGAATTCTTGAATTTCGAAAACTCTTTCTTCTAAAATGGTTTCTTTCCTGTTTTCTTGGAAGAAACATTATGAAAACATTACTGTTCTTTCCGCTCCTTTGCTCCTCAAGACCATCCCGATCGTCAAAAAAATCAGGCATCAATAACTGTAAATCTTGTTTGTTGATATTGAGGGACTTCTAACTCATCCAAAATAGCTTTTGCCAATGTTCCGCTAGATGTGACAGATTGTCCGGCATCATTTTGAAGCAAGTGATCTTTTCCTAAAATAGCCGGTTTAGCTTCCCCAGCTTGGAAAAGGTTCCCTGGAGAAATTCCTACCCAATCAACATTTTTAACAGTTAATAAGAAATTGTACTCGTCTAATTGATTTTCTGGAATCGCGATCCAGCTTTCACTATCAGGTGCTTTTTTCAAGTCATTAACATTCAAGTCGCCAGCATCATTCAGTAAACTACCCGCCCCTAAAATGAAGAACAATCTAGTTTTCTTTCCACGGAAAAGATGGATCAAACGGGCTGCTAAGTCGACATGTAGATAGGCTTGATCAGGGCTAGTAGCAAACGCATCAATGATAGCATCAAAACCTTCCAACTCGCCTCTTTTCAATTCAAACGCGTCTTTGGTTATTGTTTTGACAGAATTCCCAAACATTTCCTTTGCTTTTTCTTCATTGCGTACGATAGCTACGACTTCATGTCCTCGTGCACTTGCTTCCCGATAAATCGCTGAACCAGCATTTCCTGTTGCACCAATAATTCCAATTTTCATTGCTCTCTTCCTTTCATCTTTAAACTTGTACATGTAGAAAAATACATGTAACTTTTAAGGTTACATGTTGATTATAAAAAGAAAGCTCCTTTTCGTCAAGCATTTGCTTTTGAAACGGAGCTGTCTCTCTTCATTTTTCAGCAGCCACATTGAGTTTATCTATGATATCTGCTAGTGTGATCTGTTGCATCTCTAACTCAATTTTTTTTTGCAGACGCTCATAGGTCTCATCTAGAACTTCCTGAATGCTACCGCCAATCAAACAATTAGGATTGGTTTTTTTGTCAATATGCAACAATCGTTGGTCCTTTTCAACACTTGAATAAATGTCTAGCAAAGTGATCTCTTCGGGTTTTTTTAGTAATTTAGGTTCAGCTTTTCCCCGTTGGCTCTCAATCAAGCCAGCTGTTCGCAAATCACTCATGATTCGGCGGACATAGGCTGGATTGGTCTCGACACTTTGAGCAATTCGATCACTGGATAGATCGGTTCCCTTCAACATTTCAATATAGGCCAGAATATGAATGGCATCGCTGTATTTCGTTGAGTACTTCATCCCTTTGATGTCCCTTCAAAAATATACTTTTAGCTATCATACCTTTTTTTAGGGAATTGTTCAAAGAGTTGGGGCTTTTCAGCGCTTTTTGTCGTTTGGTTAAGGCAAATAGGTGATAGCTAAGAAGTACAGCTAATGCCGGTTTTTCTTTGCTGATCAACTTCTAATGTCTTTGCCTCTGCTTAATCTTCTTCAAAATCTGCTACTGCAGTGAGAAGCGTGTTGACATGTTGGATATTCTCTTTACCAAATTGTTCATAATCCAATGGATCTCCTGTCAATGTACGGTTGAGGAAGCCAATCACCATCGGCATATTCATTCCTGCATACAGCTCAAATGTCGCACCTTCCATGATTAACCGAGAAGCCGCATTGCATGGGGTTCCTCCTAGCAGATCAGCAAAGACCACAGGGTTTTGACTGTCAGCGATGACAGCTGCTAGTTTTTGGCGAAAATCATCGGCACCTTCTTCTGGTAATAATGGGACTGTCTGGATCTCTGACTGAGGCCCCATGATCATTTCTGTACTTTTTTTCAATTCTTCACAAAACCGGCCATGACTAATCAAGACTAATTGCTTTTCCATCAACTTCCTACCTACTTTCCATCTACTTCGAAATAACTCCTAACGCCGACAGTGCCACACTGACGATCAATACGACGAAAATTGCTTTGGTTGATGTCATGTTTTTCTTTCCTAACATCCAATAGACAATCCCGACAATAGCTGCTGGTAAGAGCCGCGGCAAAATCATATCAATATTGTTTTGCATATTCAATGTGACCTCACCAATACTTGGTGCCCAAGCAAATTTTACATTGACCATTGTTGCCACTAATGCTCCTACCATAAAAACACCCAGTAATGTCGCTGCATCTGTTAATGCTGTTAAGCGGCTTTGCATGGTTGTCACAAGGGAAATACCTTCTTTATAAGCAAATTCCAGTTGTTTCCAACGAAAGATCATGACTACGATTTGTGCAGCGATCCAGATAAAGATGCCGATCGGATTTCCATTGATGGCCATATTCGCAGCCAATGCACCAAAAATCGTTGGCACTAGGGCTGCGAAAATCGAATCACCGATTGCTGCGAAAGGTCCCATCAACCCGGCTTTCAACCCTGAAATGGTATCTTTTGCCTGAAATCCCTCTTTTTCTTCGATCGCTAGATCAATCCCCGTGATAATGGTATTGAAGAAATTTGATGTATTAAAAAACTGTGTATGCGTTTTCATCATTTCTTTTAATTCAGGGGTGTTGTCCCCATAGATTTTACGTAGTTGCGGCAAAATGGTGTACAAGTAACCTGAGCCTTGCATCCGTTCATAGTTCCATCCTAGTTGGAAACCAAATAGGCTGCGCCGATTGATTTGTTGGAAGTCTTTTTTCGTTAATTTAACATTAGATTTCATCGTCTTCAATCTCTCCTTCCAAATGCTGCTCGTTTTGTGCGGTATTAGTTGCTGGACGTGCTTGTCCATTTTTGTAGCTGATAGCGGCAAATGCGAAACCAATTAGTGCGATTGCCAACATTGGTAATGCGTTGAAGGTACCGCTGAAATCTTTTACAACACTTGCTACACTGCTGCCCAATAGTTGGATATTGCTAAATACCGTTGTTAATAATGCTGTCAAAACAAAGCCTAAAATAAGATAAGGAAAATGTTTTTTTACTGGTAAATAACGAAGTAAAATTGCAAAACCTACAGCTGGTAAGACTGCTCCGGCAACGGATAATCCATCGCCTAACCACTTTAAATCACCATTCAAATAACTAACAACGTTTTCGACTAATCCGCCACCGAAAGCCAACGCGAGAAATACAGGAACAAGTCGTGATAGCGCCCACGGTGCTGCGCCCAACAAAAAGTTTCGTTCGATGGCTTTGAAATTCATATTTTCCACGTGGGTATCGATTCTATGAGCAAAATACGTATTCGCAAAACGAGCTAAAATATCTAATTGAATCATCAAACTAGCTACCGGTACAGCAATTGCAGCAATTGCCTGTTCTGGATCCATTCCTAATGCAACAGAGAATGCCGTGGCCAAAACCGTTCCCGAATTGGCGTCGATCCGCGAAGCACCGCCAAAAGTTCCTACACCAAGGACTGTCAGTTGCATACTACCACCAATCAATAAACCGGTTGTGATATCTCCCATCACTAACCCTGAAAAAAGACCAGCAAAAACGGGCGCACTCATTGAAGAATAGATCTGTAATTCATCTAGAATCTGATAACCTGCATATAATGATAATAATAAAATTTGCCACCAATGAATTTCCATATTGATTCTCCTATCTTTCTAAAAGGCTCATAAAGTTTTCAGCTTTATCGCTAGGGACCATTTGTGCAAAAAGTTTCACACCTTTGCTAGCAAGTTCTTTGAAATCAGCAATATCTGCGGGAACAACATTGATTGACTTGGTAATAGACTTTGTTTCAGCTGTTTGGGACATGTTTCCAACATTTATTTCAGTGATCGGCACACCTAATTCCACTAGTTTGAGCAAACGGTCAGGTTTTTTAGCAACAATCAACAACCGTTGAGAATCATATCTTCCAGCCAAAATATTGGCAGCTGCTTTCTCAATCGGCAAGATACTTAACTTGACCCCTGCAGGCGTTGCTAATTTCAAGCCACTCTTTTCGATTGGATTTTCTGCTACATCGTCGTCCACAACCATAATTCGGCTAATATTCAGCTTGGTCGTCCATAAGTTTGCCACTTGTCCATGAATCAATCGTCCATCAATACGTACACCAATAATACTCATACTTTTTTCGCCTCCATCGTTTTATAAACCGGTTCTTTTCTCAAATGTACTTCTTTTGCAAAGCAGCCCTCCGTTTCAAAAATAATGATTGTGTTTTCCCCATGATTCAAAAATCCGCTTGGTACGTACAATGATAAAATGGGGCCCACTTCCCAAAAGCGTCCAACAGTGACATTGTTGACCAGAACAACTCCTTTGCCGAATCCTGTCAAATCAATAAAAGTATCTCTTTTTTCCTCTAGCACAAAGGAATAACGATAAAACCCGGGTTGTTCTGGATGCCAGTCCCGCGTAAAATCAATTGCTGGTGACTTACTGAAGTCTAGCCAGTAATGAGTCCAGTTGGTCACAAAGTGCAGATCAGCCATCACACCTCTACGAATCCCTTTTCGCTGGGTCTCTGCTGTCAGCTTATGTCCATAGTTGACTCGTCCCATATTTTCTACTAGAATATCCAATTGATTTTCTTCTGCTGCTTGCTTAATCAATAAGTCTTCACCAATTTCTCCTTGATATTGCGTTGCAAGGAATGTTTCATTCAAGAAAATCTGGGCACGATCATTTCCATCAATGATCCGGAGCTTTTCTATTTCCGCGTCTCGCCGTTTCTTCGTGCGGTACAACAAATAGCCATAAGGATGGTCCAATTGTTCCATCGTTTGCGGATAAACCGTCTTGACCGGCTGACTGATTTGATCGATAACAGAAAACAAACTTACTTTATCTTGTAGTTGAAGTTCCATTGATAGAGATGTTTTGCTGCGCGGTTCGTGCTGTTCATATTCTGGAAAATGTTCTTTTAGCATTTTCTGCAATGCGTAATACTTTGCTGTCGGATTCCCTTGCTCATCCAATGGTGCATCGTAGTCATAGGAAGTGACCTGCGGTAAATCGACTGCGCCTCTAGCCGAACAACCATTCATAAATCCAAAATTAGTTCCCCCGTGAAACATATATAAATTGACACTACCGATTTCCAAAGCTTCTTTGACTGATTCAGCGAGATCATCTGGGTCTCTCCGAATAATTGGTTCATTCCAGCGATTGAACCAGCCATCCCAGAATTCCATACACATCAAAGGCCATTTTTTGTTGTGCTGATCAAAAAAATCCTGCATCGCTGCAAAGTTTTCTTTTGCCCGGGAACCAAAATTCCCTGTGACCAATACATCATCTTCAATCAAGCTGCCAGCTCGTAAGGCGGCTTGCCAAGGACCATCCGAAGTAAATAAAGGCATATCAATGCCACGGTTTATCAGCATTTCTTTGATAGCTCTCAAATAAGCTTTTTCTTCACCATATGACCCATATTCGTTTTCCACTTGGATCATTAGAATGTTCCCTCCATGACTCAACTGGTAGGGAATGATTTTTGGAAGTAATACATCGTAGTATTCCGCCACATGCGCTAAATAGCTCGGATCACATGCTCTTAATCGTCCAGACTCCTTTAGTAGCCAAGCAGGTAACCCGCCGAATTCCCATTCGGCGCATATATATGGAGAAGGTCGCAGGATGACATACAGACCAAGCTCTTGTGCCAAGGACAAAAAACGCTCTAAATCAAGAATGCCTTCAAACTGAAATAACCCTTTATGCGGTTCGTGCAAATTCCAAGGCACATAGGTTTCGACGGTATTAAATCCAAGCGCTTTCAAATTATAAAGAGGGTGCTCCCAATCATCCGGATGGACCCGAAAATAATGAATCGCACCAGATAGTAGTTTAAAAGGAGAACCATTCATTAAAAACTCTTCTTTTATTTCAAACGTAGCCATGTTCTGCTCCCATTCATTAGTAGTCAGCTTTGCAAGGTGAATTGCTCTATTGGACTGGCTGTACTACTTTCTCATGCCACGAAACGGCAGTTTCTCTTATCACTTCATTCAATTGACGAATGTTTTGTGTCCCTTGTTCTGTCAGCCATTCTAAAGTTGCCGCTTCTCCTTTTTCAACAAAAGGAGCGACTGCATCTTTCCAAGTTGCTCTGCCACAGAGTACACCGTTGAATCGTGCCCCAGCATCTTTGGCAAAACGCAATGTTTCCATGAATAATGCCGCTGAGACCCCAGCACTTAAGAAGATATATGGCAAATCTGTTGCGTCGCTTTGTTCTTTAAAATAAGCGGCAGCTTCTTGACGTGTATAGGCGATCTCCCCTGTTGCATCCCCTTCAACAAATGACATGTTTACTGGTACTTCAACCTTTAAGACATCTACTTTATACTGGGTTTTCGAGAATTCTTTCATCATTTCGATCACTTTGCGCGGCTTTGCTTTGGCATAGGAAAGCGATTTCGTGTCTACATTTTTAGCATCATATGACAATAACTCTAAATAAAATGGCAGTCCTTCAGCCATGCATTCGCTTCCAATTCGTTCAACAAAAACTTGCTTGTGAAAATTGATTTCCTCTTCTTCATCGCAATCGTAATACAGCAAAAATTTCACCGCATCAGCACCTGATTCTTTAAACCGAATAACTGAACAATCCGGAAGCAAATCAGGAAAGCGACCAGGAACGGTTTGATCGTAACCGGTTTTCTCATATGCTAGCAAAAGACCGCTCTCTGCTGCACGTTTTTGTGCAGCAGGCAACCCATATTCTGGATCCAATAAAATGGCTGAGGCATAGGGCGTCAATTCTTGTGAAATCAGGGTTTTAAACCGCTCAATCGTTTCTTTCGTCGCTTCCATCCCTAAAGCTGACATCATTTTCTTCAGTGCACCACGCTGATCAATCGCCAGGGCGGTAATAATGCCCTCCGGCGTCGATAAACGTTCCATTGCTTGTCTTTTATTTTCGGACCATTCTAACATGCTTCACACTCTTTCCTAATTTTCATATGGATAAATCGTTACACCTTTGACCACACGATTGACTGTTCCACTTGGCGATGGTGTATCTGGTGTATTACCAACCTTCACCGAACAAAGTAATGCGATCGTTTGGGCTACCATGATATCTGCTAAAGCAAGATAGCCATCCGGCAGTAACGAATCTGCAGCTAATTCAAAGGAATCACCACTAAACAATGAACCCTTTTGACCAATTCCAACAACGCGTTGGGCAATACCGTCATTTTTGATTTCGTCCAGCATATCTACATCGTATTTCTGCGTATATGAGTCATTGCTGACAAACAGGAAAACCAATGTTTGATCATTGACAAAAGATTTGGGACCATGTCTGAATCCTAAAGATGTATCAAAAACGGTTGCGATTTTTCCAGCAGTCAACTCGAGAACTTTCAATTGCGCTTCTCTAGTCAATCCGCCTAAGCTTCCCGAACCTAAGTAAATGATGCGATGAAAGTCTGATGCCAGATACCCTTGGATCTCTGATTCTCGTTGGATGACTTCTTCTCCTAGTCGGCTTAATTGATGAACATATCTTTCTTTTTGCTGATTGCTTGCTTGATCAAAAATAAGTAGCGCAGTCAGCGTCATACAGCTGAAACTGCTTGTCATAGCAAAACCAGCGTCATTGGCTTTGTTTGGCATTAGTAAAACTAGATTTTCTTTTTTTGTAGGCATTTGTGTAGCCAATAATCCGTCTGGTGCACAGGTGATCACGATATGATAGATCTTGTTGACCAGCTGATTGGCCATCTTAACTGCGGCTAGACTTTCTGGACTATTTCCACTGCGGGCAAATGAGACCAAGATCGTTGTCTCATCAGGAATCAGGTATTCTTTTGGCGTAGCAACGATATCGGTCGAACCAATACTTTGAAAAATGAACTGATTCGTATTTCCTTGACTAGTAAGAAACGGAATTAGTGTATCCCCCACATATTGAGAGGTTCCGGCCCCTGTAAAAATGACGCGGATCGGTCGCTCTCCAGCATGTTGTTTCGCATCCGTAAACAAACGATCTAGATCTGCGACTGTTTCTTGATAACGGTCAAACGTCTCATGCCACAGTTCCGGTTGTTGTCGAATTTCTCGGGTAGTATTTTCTGCTCCTAGCTTTTGCAGTTCTTCTTTTGACAACATAAACATTTTCTTTCCTCCAATTCAGTTAGTGGAACGCAGATGCCTGATCTTATAATGAAACTTATCGGCCCGTGCCACACTTAATGTAAATTCAATCACTTCGTTCTCGAGATTATAGGTTGAGCGAACTAAATGGAGCACTGGTGATCCTTCTGGAATATTTAGCAGCTCACTATCTTCTTTCTGGGCAATACTGGCATAAAATTCTTCGTCAGCCGATCGTACCGTTTGATTGAAATCTTCAGAAAACAAATCGTATAACGGTTTTATCGATAGCAGTTCCCGAGATAGTGTCATAAATAGCTTCACTGGCAAATAGGATTTCTCGATCATCATTGGCAGATCGTCGGCTAAGCGCAAACGGTCTAACTGAAACAAAGGTTCACCTAATTGAACATTCATATGCCCCGCTAAATACTTGGTTGCTTCAATCTTTTTGAAGGCCAATATCTTGGTTTCAGGATGTTTGCCCATTGCCCGCATTTGTTCGGTAAAACTATATGCGCCAGCTAGATCAGTCGCATTTGTCCTTAATTCCGAAACAAAGGTTCCTTTTCCATGTTGTCGATAAATGTAGCCCATTTTTTCCAGTTCTTGCAATGCTAGTCGCACCGTCGTGCGACTAACGCCATAAAAACTGGTCAACTCTCTTTCTGATGGCAGCTTATCATGAGCGACCATACTGTTTTCGATTCGTTGTTTCAATATTTCTACCAGCTGATAATAAAGTGATTTTGATTGAAATGTATTTTGCATCGATGTCTCTCCTAACTGGTTATAACCACAATACAAGTATAGTAGTGGTATTTTTTATGAGTCAATACTAAGAACAGTTTTTTTTGTATTTTCATTTTTGGTCTTGTTAATATGATTGGTATCATTGACTTTAACAGGCATAAAAGAAAATGAAAAATGATTTTCCAACTATTTTCATTCAAGAACAACTTCTATTTTTTTCTTTTTCGCACTTCAACTGGTATCTTTTTTTTATTAGCTACACTCCTTCATCAGCAAGCGGTTTATCTCAGACTATCAAAAAAAGCGAATCGAGGAGATCAAATATAGGTCCTCAACTCGCTTATTAAACTGACGATAGCGTTATACGTGCTAGACGATTTCCAAGTGGCTCAAAGATAGCTCTCCAACCCTGTCATATGCGGTAATAATCATTTCTGAAGCTGAGAGATCCGTTATTTGCTGATAAGTTCACCCATTGTGAGAAGTAATTGGCAACAGAGATCCCTTTTTCAGTCAATCCCTTGAGATCCATCCATTCTTGCTTCATTCGGCTATTGTGATATGATTGGCCATTGAATCAGCATGTTTCTGCCCCCTGCAATCCATTGAGCCGCAAGTAAAACAACCTGATTCATTTCTAAAAGATGATTATTCTTCCACAATAGCATCTTTATCCTTCCCAGTTAATCGAATATAAGCTATTTAGAAATTCTTCCCATACTTCTTTTTTTATATCACTCTCTAAGACAAACTCAAAAACTTTTTCAATCTTTAAATTATCGTCATCTAGTCCTACATACCATTTGTAATCAGGGGCCTCATTTTTCATACGATCCTCAAATAACTTTTCTATACATTTGTCAGTAAGAAAGTTATCTGTTTCTTGACTTGTTCGTTTGTAGAATTTCCATATATTGCCATTTGTATACAAAACTTTTTTAAACCATAGTATTTGTCCTAAGAGTTGGCCTAAATCTTGATTCAGTTCATTTCCTGGTTTTTTTGCTTTCTCAAATTCTGATATTAGATCGATTGATTCTAGATCTAATAGCTTCTCATCGACATTTTTTACTTCAACGCAGCCATAAATCAAATTTTTATTCGCTATATTTACACTTCCCCCGGCAAGATTATCTGAATTATCAAACCGTTCATCCAAGATGACAAAATCAGGAAATGAAGATAAGCCATAGAATATCTGACCTTTTGGACTCCTACTTCGCAAGCTTACATCTCTTAAAGATAGCCTAGACATATTTTTGCCAGCCTTAATCATTTCCGCAACTAGATGATATAGGTCATTTTCAATCCAGTTTTGTCTTTTAATCAGGTTTAATTCTCGCATATAGTATTCAAATTTCTGATTTCTCATGAAAAATCATTCCTCTTTATTTACTCATTTCTCTAGCACCTAAATCTCGCTGGACATCGTTTCCCACTTAACACGCTATTTTCATGATCTATTTTTATTGTTTGCCTCCCTTATGAGTTGTTGACATTCAGTATTCATGAATTAATCGTCAGACGGATTAAAGATGGATCTCCAACCCGTCATATGCGGTAATGATCATTTCTGAAGCTGAGAGATCTGCCATCTCTTGATAGGTTCTCCCTCCATTGTGAGAGAAATGATTGGCGACAAAGATCGTCTTTTCAGTCGCTAACTTGCGATCCATCAGCTCCTGTTTCATTTGAATATTTTGCGACCAATTCATATGATTGGCCATCTGGTCAGCATTGGTCTGCCCCGTGCAATCCATTGATACACAATCAAAAATAAACTTATTTGCTTCTAAAAAAGCAAACCAGACTGTAGACAAAAGCTGTTCCAAACTCGTAACTCGAGCTTGGAACAGCTTTTTATCT
>NZ_JBDGBK010000076.1:0-16057 GCF_040910045.1 Enterococcus sp. RTP21361st1_A6_RTP21361_211029
CTTCAATGCAGCGGCTCTGTTGTTTGTTCTATGGACAATTATTCCATAACGGAAATATCAAAGACTTCAATATTATCTAATCCACCATAAAATTCATACCATGGGGTAGCATATTCTTTTAGAATAGCATTCAGTTCTTCGACATTTTCCCGGCCTTGCGTATCTAACCAATCAAGCAGTGCTTTTTCCCCTTGTTTTCCATAGATTTCCACGCTGTCTCGCCAAGTTGCACGTCCGCCAAGAATACCAGAGAACTTTGCCCCGTGTTCGCCGGCAAAGCGTAATTCTTCTCGGAAGATGTTTGCAGGAACCCCTGCACTTAAGTAAATGAAAGGACGAGTAGCGGCATCGCTAGCTTCTCTAAAGTAGTTGGCAGCTTCTTCTTGGGTATACACAGCTTCTAAGCCTTCTTTTTGAAACCCTTCAACCAAATCAAATTGTACGGGTACTTCAACTTTTAAAATATCGATATGGTATTTGTCTTTGGTCAATTCTTGAATCGTTCGAATGACTTTTCCAGGTTTGATTTTAGCGAAAGCCGGTGATTTATCATCGGTGATTTCATCGTCGTAGACGATTGGTTCGACAAAAATTGGGATATCGGCTGCTTGTGCTTCCGTACCTAAACGTTCTAGAAAAGCATGTTTCGTATCAAGAATCTCTTGCGGTTCATCAGGATTGTAATAAACCAGCACTTTAGCTGCGTCAGCTCCTTTTTGGACTAGACGTTGCAGAGATTCATTTGGCAACAGCTCCGGCAATCGTCCTGGAGTATTGACATCATAACCGGTTTTTTCATAAGACAGAATCAAACCAGCATTAGGATTTTTCGCTTCGATGCCTTGAAATCCATATTCTTCATCCAATAAAATGCTGCTGACATACTTTGTCAATTCTTGTGAAACCAACCGTTTGAAGTCATAAATTTGTTCCATTTTGAAATTATCGGGCCCTGTGGCAGCTTTCATCATTTTTTTCATTGATCCTCGCTGATCAATGGCCAATGCCGCAATCACCCCATCTTCATTTGAAAGTTTCTGCATTTTTTCAAATTTGCCTCTTGAAATACGTTTCATTTGTCCAGCCTCCTTTAAGTTCTCTTTCAGTCTACGCCTTCTCACAAAAATCGCCAACTAATAAGCAATTTCTAGAAATGCAAACAAAAAAACGAAGCTTTGTCACTACCCCGCAAGCAATGGGATGTGACAGCAACTTTACTCAGATGCAAGTCTGCGAAAGATTCGAAATTCCTTGTATTTCATTGTGTCAGATCGTTAAGAGAATAAAGACTATCCTTGTGAATAGTGGAAATAGCTCACCATTTCTGCCGCATGCTTGCCAGCGACATGACCAGTACAAAAGGCAGCAGTGATATTGAATCCACCGGTATAACCGTTGATATCGAGTAATTCGCCGCCGAAATAAAGGCCATTGATGCACTTACTTTCCATTGTCTTGGGATTCACTTCTTTTAAATGAATCCCTCCACCCGTCACAAAAGATTTTTCCAGCGGAAATGTTTTAGAAATTGTGACAGAAAAGCCTTTCATGATAGCTGCTAAAGCCTGTAGCTGGTCTTCAGTTGTTTGCTCAGCCACCAGATCAGAAAGTGCCAGTCGATGGATAAAGAACTCTAGCAGACGTTCCGGCAAGATGCCGCTCAGTGCATTGACTAATTTTTTCTTCGAATGGGCTGCCACTGTTAGCTCATTCACCAATTCATTCGCTGTTTTTTCTGGAAAACAATCCAGCATCACTGTGACAGGTGTATGACTCTTCAATTCTTGATTGACAAAAGAAGAGCAGCGCAGTGCAGCTGGACCCGAAAGCCCGAAATGCGTGAACAAGAGATCCATGGTATGAGAGACAACGGTTTTTCCTGTAGAATCTAAAACAGATAAAGCAATATCTTGTAAAGAGATGCCTTGCAGTGTGCGTGCTTTGATAAATGGCTCCTCTGATATGAGGGGAGACTCGGTAGGATAAAGCGGTGTGATGATATGCCCTACTTTTTTGGCCATTTTGTAGCCGTCTCCAGTTGCTCCAGTCGAAGGGTAAGTTCGACCACCAGTCGTCAGGATCACACAGGGCGCAGTAAATTCTTCGAATTCTGTTCGAACGCCTTGGATCTGAGTCTCATCATGAAGTAATTTAGTGACGACTGTATTGGTCAATAGAGTGACTTGTTTCTCATGGAGCGCCTGTAATAAGCCTTCAACGATCGTTTTCGATTTGTCTGTGACAGGAAACATCCGTCCGTGATCTTCTTCTTTCAGAGGGACACCATGGGATTCAAAAAAGGTCATCACATCGAAATTATTGAATTGCGAGAATGTACTATATAAAAATTTTCCGTTGCCGGGAATATGGGCGATCAAATCATCGACAGAGCGATGATTGGTCACGTTACAACGACCGCCGCCGGTCATAAGCAATTTTTTGCCAACTTTTTTATTTTTTTCTATAAGTAATACGTCTGCACCATTTTCGGCTGCTGAAATAGCGGCCATCATGCCACTGGTACCAGCACCAATCACGATCACATCATAGGATTTCTTCATCTTCCTTCACCTCTTTGTGGATTGTACCATATTGCAGGAACAAGCGGGGAGAAAGCTGTTTGTTCAATGAATCGAAAAAAAATTCTGACAATTTCGTAAAAAATAGATGCAATTTCTGAAATTTTCTATAAAATAGAATTTAACTAAAGGAGGTAGTGCCTGATGACAAATGCTTCAGAGTATGTAAAAGCGATCCAAGAGAAACTGCACGAAAAAGATCAGAACCAAACGGAATTTTTACAAGCGATAGATGAATTTTTACCAACAATCATTCCTTTCTTAGAAAAACATCCAGAATACATTGAATCGAATTTGGTTGATTTATTAACAGAACCAGAGCGATTTATTCAATTTCGTGTGCCATGGCAAGATGACCAAGGCAATTGGCAAGTCAACCGCGGTTATCGGATCCAATTTAATTCTGCATTAGGGCCTTACAAAGGCGGCCTGCGTTTTCATCCCAGCGTCAACTTAAGTATCTTGAAATTTTTGGCTTTTGAGCAGATTTTCAAGAACAGTTTGACTGGATTACCGATTGGTGGCGGCAAAGGCGGAAGTGACTTTGATCCAAAAGGGAAATCAGATGGAGAAGTCATGCGTTTTTGTCAAAGTTTCATGACGGAATTAGCAAAACATATCGGCCCTGACTTAGATGTGCCTGCGGGGGACATTGGTGTTGGTGGCCGTGAAATTGGCTATCTCTTTGGGGCTTACAAACGTCTGAAACAATATGATGCTGGTGTCCTTACAGGAAAACCATTGGACTTTTGGGGAAGTAAAAATCGGACGGAAGCTACCGGTTACGGGGCAGTCTATTTTGTTAAGCATCTGTTGAAAGATTTAAAGGAAAACTTCCAAGGGAAACAGGCAATTGTATCTGGAAGCGGCAATGTAGCCATTTATGCGATTGAAAAATTGCATGAGTTGGGCGCAAAAGCCATCACTTGCTCTGATTCTTCTGGCTTCATTTATGACAAAGAAGGTATCGATCTGGCATTATTGAAAGAAATCAAAGAAGTGAAACGGGAACGTTTGACAGCATATGCCAACGCACGCCCCTCAGCAGAGTACCATGAAGGCGCTTCTGTCTGGGACTTCGATGTTCAAGCGGAATTAGCCTTCCCTTGTGCGACTCAAAATGAAATCAATCTAGAACAAGCCAAACGGGCAAAAGCGAATGGTGTCCGGATTGTTTCTGAAGGTGCCAATATGCCAAGCTCTCTTGAAGCGGCAGAATATTTTATTGCGCAAGGAATCTACTATTGTCCTGGGAAAGCGGCTAATGCGGGTGGCGTAGCGGTTTCTGCTTTAGAAATGAGTCAAAACTCACAACGTTTGCAGTGGGAGCAGGCAGAAGTCGATCAAAAATTGGATGAGATCATGGAGAATATTTATGATGCTTGCCGTGACACTGCAGAAGAATTTGATCAAAAAAATAATTTCATGCTAGGAGCAAATGTGGCTGGATTTGAAAAAGTTGCTAAAGCAATGTCTTCTCAAGGACTTGTCTAACTCTGCCAGATAGGCGATATAATAAGGAATTACTTGAAAAAAGTTCAAAAAAAACGTAAAGTAGTACTTGTATGAAAAACTAATTTTTTTCAAGGAGGACAAATCATGTCACACATCAAATTTGACTATTCAAAAGTAGCACCATTCGTGAATGAATACGAATTAAGCTACATGCAAAGTCAAGTTACAGCAGCAGATAAACTCTTACGTGAAGGTACTGGTGCAGGTAACGACTTTTTAGGCTGGATCGACTTGCCTAAAAATTATGATAAAGAAGAATTTGCACGAATCAAAAAAGCAGCAGAAAAAATCCAATCGGACTCAGAAGTATTAGTTGTTATCGGTATCGGTGGTTCTTATTTAGGGGCAAAAGCTGCGATTGATTTCTTAAACCATTCATTCTATAACTTGCTTTCATCAGATGAACGGAAAGCACCACAAATCTTTTTTGCCGGAAACTCAATTTCTTCGACTTATTTAGCTGATTTGATCGAAATCATCGGTGATCGTGATTTCTCTGTCAATGTCATTTCTAAGTCAGGAACGACGACAGAACCTGCGATCGCATTCCGTGTCTTCAAAGAACGCTTGATCGAAAAATATGGCAAAGAAGAAGCAAACAAACGTATCTATGCAACGACAGATAAAGCAAAAGGTGCCGTTAAAGTTGAAGCAGATGCTGAAAATTGGGAAACATTCGTAATTCCTGATGATGTTGGCGGACGTTTCTCTGTCTTGACAGCTGTAGGTCTATTGCCAATCGCTGCTAGCGGTGCGGATATCGATGCTTTGATGCAAGGTGCAGCAGACGCTAGTGAAGCATATGCCAGTGATGACCTTGAAAAAAATGAAGCGTATCAATATGCAGCAATGCGTAACATCCTTTACCGCAAAGGAAAAGTAACCGAATTGCTGATTAATTATGAACCAGGAATGCAATACTTCTCTGAATGGTGGAAACAATTATTTGGAGAATCAGAAGGAAAAGACCAAAAGGGAATTTACCCTTCAAGTGCTAACTTCTCAACTGATTTGCATTCATTGGGTCAATATATCCAAGAAGGCCGCCGCAACATCTTTGAAACTGTTGTTAAAGTTGAAAAACCACGTAAATCAATCACAATTCCTACGCAAGAAGCTGACCTTGATGGACTTGGCTACTTACAAGGAAAAGAAGTTGATTTTGTAAATACCAAAGCCTTCGAAGGAACGTTATTGGCTCACACAGATGGCGATGTACCAAACTTATTGGTTAAGATCCCAACGATGGATGCCTACACATTAGGTTATACAATGTATTTCTTCGAAATCGCTGTAGGTATTTCTGGTTACTTGAATGGTGTGAATCCATTTGACCAACCTGGCGTGGAAGCTTATAAGAAAAACATGTTCGCATTGCTTGGCAAACCAGGCTTCGAAGAGCTTGCAAAAGAATTGAACGAACGTCTATAAATCAATGCTTTTACCACTTATATAAATTGGTGGTGAACGAAACATGTTCGCTTTGATTCATAACTGGTGATAGTTTTGGTGATAGTGACAGATTAAAAGCACTCATTGCGAGTGCTTTTTTCTTTCATTTTCGATGTAGTTTTCGAACTGTTCCATAGACCTTTTTTTAACCTCTGGTGAAATATGGGCATAGATTTGAGTTGTTGAAATGTCCTTGTGTCCAAGAAAGTCTTTTATATCTTCTAAAGATAGACCAGCTTGTCTAGACCTTACTGCAAATGTATGCCGACCATCGTGGACTCTAATTTTCGGCAATTCAGCTTTTTTAGCAATCCGATTAAATGCGCCATTCACTGATCGATCACGGACAATTTTCCCTTTGTATCTCTTACTGGTTTGCAAGAAGATAAATTGTTCGCCATCTTCAGTGGAAGGGAAGGTACCAAAGATGTTTAAGATATGATTTCTAAAAGCAAGCAGGGCTTGTTTACTTCTTTTGGTCATTGGCATGCTTCTGACTCCTGCCGGTGTTTTCGGATCGTCTGTAATAATTGCATTGACGTTTTCACCTTTTTCAACTGCTCCTAAACGTTCTCTTTCAATGCTTATCATGTTCCCGCCAAAGTCAATATCTTGCCACTGTAATCCCATTACTTCTGATTTCCTCAATCCTTGATCGAAGATTAATAGGAAAAAGGGGTACCACAAAACTTCAGATTCTTTTTTCGCAAACTCTAGAAATCTATCTGCTTGCTGCAAATCGTAGTATCTGACAGATTCCTTTTTCTCAATCATTCTTGGAAACTCAACAAACTGAGTAGGATTCTCTTTTATATATCCTAATTGAATTGCTTTTTTAAAAGCATTGCTGAGAGTAGCATTTACACTTTTGGCAGTAGTGATGGACAACCCTTGACCACTTCGACCTAGTCCTTTCTTATTTAGCAGCATATTAATGAACTTTTGATGGTTGGCTCGAGTGTATTTGTTTAAAGAATATTTTCCTATATAGGGTTTAATATACATTCGTATATTCGCTCTGTGGACCACACGAGTGCCTTCTTTTACAGCCTGCTTATAATTAGTTACCCAATCCTCAAGAAATTCTTCTATTGTTAAATTCCGAGGATTTTCTTTGAAATATTCGTCGGATGCTATTTTTCCTTCAATTATTTTGGCATAACTATTTGCTTCATCAAATGACTTAAATCCTTTTTTGTGTATCTTTTTTTGTTTGCCAGTTCCGGGATTAATTCCATTAGAAATGAAAACTTCATATCTATATTGTTTTGATTTCTTCAAATAGTATTTCTTTATAGAAGCCATTAGAATTCTCCTTTCGTAATTTCGCATAATAAATTCGAATAATCGAGTGATTTCAATCGAATAATCACTTGAATATTAAAGAATTCGAAGTTTTTTGTTAATTATCCGAACGTATGTTCTTTTCAATTTAAAAAGAAAAGCCCGAAGGCTAATCTTCATCATAGACCCAATAAATCGTTTTTCTTTTTTTCAAATTCATCTTTAGAGATAATCCCATCGTCTAAGAGTTCTTTGAATTTTCGTATCTCATCAGCGTTACTCAAAGTCTCTATTGTTGATTCTTGTTGTTCTAAATCTGCAGAGTCTTCAAATTGAGATTCTAATAAATAGACAATTTTTTCTGCTTCTTTTACAGCCGTTTTGTAAATTATAGAAGTTCTCTTAGTTTTGGAACTTATCAAATCAATAAAAAGAACAGGGGTTTCAATATCGGCCATTAGTATTTTAACTTGTAAGGATTCAATAATAGAGGTTGAATGTTTTTTACCGGTAATGGCACCAACAATTGCTCCAGCACCTCCAAACGTTAATGC
The DNA here is from genome assembly GCF_040910045.1 of Enterococcus sp. RTP21361st1_A6_RTP21361_211029. Classification (NCBI taxonomy): domain Bacteria; kingdom Bacillati; phylum Bacillota; class Bacilli; order Lactobacillales; family Enterococcaceae; genus Enterococcus; species Enterococcus sp. RTP21361st1_A6_RTP21361_211029. The sequence continues at coordinate 7,385 of NZ_JBDGBK010000076.1, forward strand.
TCCAACAGCAGCTCTTCCCAAGCCTCCCGAGGTGACTGATCCTCCGTTTTCAACTATTTCATATCCTCGTATTGAATCTAAATCATGAATAGTAAGGCCATTTATTAGGCCTTTAATCTTGAATTGTCTTTTTTGGCTATCAATGAATAAGTAGGAAGAAACCTTTAAATCCGCCTTAAATTCCTTTAGCCGATTGGCATTTTCTATTTGTTGTTGTTTTTTATCGAGCTTCAATGCTTTCTTTTCAGCTTTAGCATCTCTTTTTAAATCGTCCAATGTAATAGATCTAATCTCGTTAAAAGAATTCGTCATGCCATATCCTGCTTTTTTCATACATTTTGCACAAGCACGTTGACCATCAGATATCTTATAAGATCCAAATCCAACTTTTTTACCACAGACAGCACACACTTTTTCAGCCATCTTTCCATCTCCTAAAAATTATTGAATGATTTTAAAACTGCAACAGTCCCATCTGGTTGAAATAGGAGAGTGTAGTTGTTTTCTGTTTTAATGCCATCCCACTTTCTCGCATACCACTTAATGGCATCTTTAAAAGTTATTTCCGGAATTTGCAAATATTCAGCACATTCCCAGACACTAGTACATCCGAATTCAAAACAGTTAATGATATCAGTAGGTGAAACGAGCATCACAGCTCCAATATCACGAGCTTTACGTTCTTGTTTCATACATTCTGGCTTGCTTAGATCTGATATATCTCCTACAGATGTGAGATAGTGAGCAATTTCCTCCGCAATCGTAGCCGTCAGTTCAGCTGTTGATTGTCCAGGTCTTAAATAAATTGTATCCCCAATAATTAATCCGTCCTGCTGTACAGGCATACTTGGTTCGAACTTGTACTTCAGATCGGGATACTGAGCCATAAGTTGTTCAGCTTCATTCATTCAAAATTTTCCCTACTCTCCGCCATGATCTCTCATTTTTATAAATTTGATGAAATCTTGAACTTCTTTTTTCTGTTTTTCAGTCAAGTCATCATCTACGTGAGTTGCAACAAGGAGGTTTGAATCCTCATTTAACTGATCAGTTCTACCATGAAGATAGTCTAAGCTGACTTCAAAATAATCAGCAATCTTATTTTGAATATCTGTATCTGGGGTTCGCTTACCTTGTTCATAAGAGGCGTACGTGGTTTTTGCGACGCCTAAAATATCAGCCATATTTTGTTGGGTTAAATTTTTTTTAGATTTTCTCAAACTTTTTAAGCGTTCAGCAAACATACAAATCGACCTCCTTATCTAATATTACTACGACAAACAGCGTACAAAAAGGACAAAATAAAAAGTATCAAAAAAAGAGTACAAAACTATTTACAAAGTACGCGTAATGTATTATTATAAAAGTACGCAATACGTATCTCTTTTGAAAGGGGTGAAGATTATGCCAGACTGGTTGAAAAAAATACGAGAACAACACGGATACACTCAAGAAAGCTTTGCTAGACGTGTCGGGATCGCCAAAACAACGTATTCATCATATGAACAAGGATATCGCACGCCATCTGTAAACACAGCAAAAAAAATGGCAAGCGTACTTGGAGTTCCATGGACTATTTTTTTTGATGATGATGTACTCGATACGTATTATAGAAAGGAGCCAACACATTGCTAAAACAACAAGTACAGATGAGGGAGACCGCACAATGAACGAAGAGCTACTTAAAAAGCTTTTACAAGAGCAAAAAACAACCAATAGTCTACTGGAAATCATAGCCAATAGAATTGAACGTAATCGTAAAACTGTAGTTTACTCCTCTGATAACACAAAAGAGGAATTGTTAAAAAAAATTGAAGACTTATCAGAAGAAGCAAGAGATTTAAGAAGTCGTGCTGAGCAAGCTGAAAAAGCATCAAGATTTTCGAACGAAGAGCTTCTTAGACTAAGATCTTTAGTCCCTCGCCATGGAAGATTCAATCAGGTATAAATTTATACTATCCAAATTATTGTTAAAGTATTCTCTATCTACAATCTTGTTTTTATATAATTTTTGGATCGTACTTAATGCTGAAGCATCTAAATTAAACTCGAGATGTCCACGAGTAGGGTTAGTTGGATAAATGTCTGCGACTAAATCGTAGCATCCGTTTTTATCAGGCAAAAGAAATTGTACCGAATTTCTTGATTTTTCAATCATTAGAACAACATCAGATTTTAGTTTAATAAACAAATTTTCTTCATCGCAAAGATAGGCTCTTATTTCTATAAATTCGTCATCGATTGTTTTTTGCAATTTAGGTTCCATTAAATAATCGTACACTTAGATCAGTCCTTTCTTTGAGATTTTATCAAAAAGGAAATACGAACAAAAAGAGAACGGAGGTTTTATATTGAAAGACAAACCGCAGATGATTAAAGCTAATGTCGATTCGGGATTTCTACCACAATATATAGAAATGATTATTCCTGCAATTAAACGCAAGTTTAACATTTCAATTGGTATTGAAGGCGAACTGTTTACAAACACTGGCGGTGTTGAAGAAATCATTATTCGTTTCTTGGCTGCTGATGAAGTAGCGCAGGACATTTATTCATATATCGATGAGAAATGGCAGTTCGCCTCAACACCAAAGCTTATTGCTTAATTTCATTTTAAGTAATTATTGACCGTTTGGGCTAATAACAAAAACGAATATAAGGAGTGATAACGTGCCGAAAACAGCAAAAATTGGGCGATCTTTAAAGCTTGCATTATTTCTTTCGAGTAAACGTCAGAAAGAATTAGCCATCGACGCCAAAACACCAAACGCAACAATCAGTGATCATTTCAACGGAGCAAATGTCCCTATCGATAAGGCAATCGAGTATCTAGAGGCAATGAAAGAAAATGGGTATCAAGCAACTGATGAATTAACAGGAGATATCAGTTACCAATACTTAGGATTTTTCAAATCAATGGATGGCCAACTGGCAGATGTCAAATCAACGAATGATCTTGAGATATTTCAAGAAATCGAGTCAAACGAGAGGAAAGAACGGAAGAAAGTAGTCCAGAGAATTGTTGCTGAATCTCAAGTCAGGATGCTAACTGATGTTGAAAAAACAGAGCTTAGGAATTATACAGACGAATTTCTTGATGAAATCATTGTTGAAATGGCGATCGTCTTCTCCATCCTAAAGATTCTGAACATCACTATTCAAGAGGCAATTAAGGAGCGTATGCCTCACTGGATTAAAAAAAGATATATGAGGGGATGACCTAAAGTGAAAATTTCTCAAATGAAGAATGTTGTACCGCTTGAGAGAAAAAAAGAAATTACCGAAGTTGAGTGGAAAAAAGCCAAAGAAATTGCTGATTATCTAGGCATCTCAAGACCAACATTATCGAAACTAACACATCGGAAAGTCGATCCAATTCCTTTTTCAAAACTTAGTGGGATGCTTCAATATGATCTTCAAAAAGTGAAGGAATGGGAAGAACGTAATCGAACATACAATTACAAGGAGGCATAAAACATGAAACGATCAATTAAAGATACATTCATTGTCACAGCACTATTACTTTTTGTAGTAGCTTTTACAGCAATTCATGTAGTAGCAGGATTAGTTTTAGTATTTCTATGGTCTTTCGCAAATATTGTCTATGACATGGCCGCAAAAGATTATCAAGACAAAGAAAAAAGACTTGCTAGCCGTCCAAAGCAATAGCAAGTCCATCAAGTATTTAGATAAATATCTTTGTCTCCATTTTAAAACAGAAAAGGGGAAATGACAATGAATTCTTTCGAGAACGCATTAGATCAGTATCTAACAACACCGGGTTGGGGACAGCCGACTCAAAGAGAGGAGCCAGAAAATGAGAAGTAAATCAACTCTTGAAATGACTCATGACGAGTGGTTGTTGGACCGCCGAAAAGGTATAGGCGGTTCAGATGTTGCTACTATCTTAGGACTAAATAAATGGAAATCTCCATATCAGTTATGGCTAGAAAAGACTGGTCAAATCGATTTAGAACACACTGAGAGCGAGCCAGCTTATTGGGGAAATGTCCTAGAAGAAATTGTAGCAAAAGAATTTCAAGAACGTACTGGTAAAAAGGTCCGTCGAAGGAATCAAGTGTTTGAACATCCGCTACATCCTTTTCTACGAGCGAACATTGATCGGGACGTAGTTGGAGAAAACGCCATTTTGGAATGCAAAACAGCTAATGCATTTCTTGGTAAAGAGTGGGAAGGCGAAGAAGTTCCTTTAAGTTATTTGTGCCAAGTACAGCACTACATGAACGTTTTAAATAAAAAATATTGCTATATCGCTGTTCTAATCGGAGGACAGAAATTCATCTGGAAGCGAGTTGATCGTGATCAAGAGCTAATTGACATGATTACTGAACGACTTGTTGAGTTTTGGGAAACAAATGTCCTGGATGGACAAGAGCCAGTTATAGATGGCAGCGAAGCCACATCAGAGTTTTTAAAAGAAAAATATTCGAACACTAAGGAAGACGAAACAACGTTACCTGCTTCTTTTGATGACTTAATTGATCAAAAGCGTGAGCTGAAGAAAGCAAAGAAAGAGATCGAAACGGCTATCCGTCAGATTGATAACGAGATTATCAATGAGCTTGGGAAACGCAAAGCATGCATTGGTATTGCACCAAGGAACATCATTTCATGGAAATTGGTTTCTACGAAACGTATGAACAGCAAAAAGCTTGCTGAAAAATATCCAGAAGTAGCTAAAGACGAAGAAATCTACAACGTTACTGAATCACGAAGACTCACAGAAAAGGAGATTAAATAAAATGGCCACAAATGATGCATTAAAAAATCAATTAGCTGAAAAGAGTACACAGGTAGTTGATCCATCTAAATTAGGATTCAAGGCTTTAATGAACACACCAGCAATGAAAAAGAAATTTACAGATATTCTTCATGAGAAGTCGGATTCCTTTATGGGATCCCTTATGACTCTGGTTGGTGGAGATAATTACCTATCTCAAGCCGAGCCAATGACGATCATTGCATCAGCTTTAAAAGCAGCGACAATGGACCTGCCAATTGATAAGAACCTTGGTTATGCCTATGTGGTTCCCTTTAATCGATCAGAAAAAGTGGGGAACAAATGGGTCAAGCATAACGAAGCTCAATTCATTCTAGGATACAAGGGCTATATTCAACTTGCTCAACGAAGTGGCCAATATAAAGCTCTGAACGCTCTGGCAATCTACGATGGGCAATTGATCGATTGGAATCCATTGACCGAAGAATTTACGTTTGATTACAAAGCTAAAGTATCAGATGAAGTGATTGGTTATGTCGGATTCTTCGAACTACTGAACGGCTTTAAGAAAACAGTCTACTGGACCAAGCAAGAAATCGAAAGTCATCGTATCAAGAATTCTAAAGCTTATGACAAAGAAAAACTAAGTGGCGCTTGGGTCGATAATTACGATTCGATGGCCATTAAGACAGTTCTTAGAAATATGCTTTCCAAGTGGGGCCTTTTATCTGTTGAAATGCAATCAGCAATAACCTCAGATGAGAAAGTCTTTCGAGTAGACGAAAACAACGATTTGATTGAGGAGACTGATTTATCAGATATGGAGCCGATGCCAAATGATCTTAAAGAAGCAGAAAAAGTTGTTGATGACCCGATAACAGACGAAGGACAAGAATCATTGTTCGATTCATCAAATCCACCATTAAACAAATAATGAGGGAGTTTATCTCCCTCTGATTAGGAGGAATAAACGTGGCAAGACCGACTAAGAAAGGTCTTGATTATTTTCCTCTAGATGTCGATTTTTTATCAGATCTAAAAGTTCGAAGAATTATTAAAGCATGCGGTAAAGAAGCCGTTCATATACTGGTCGCCCTGCTGGCTAATATTTATCGAGATGAGGGGTATTACGTTTTGTGGGATGACGACCTTGCGTTCTTAGTGGCTGACGAAGTTGGTACGAAGGAGGGCACAGTTGAAGAACTGGTGAAAAAAGCCGTGCAAGTAAAATTCTTTGATAAAGATATTTTTGATAAATACTCCGTATTAACTTCTAAAGGTATTCAAAGCAGATACATTTTAGCCACTAAGGAACGCAAAAAAGTTGAGCTTGAATATAAGTATTTGCTGACAAATGAAGTTAATCGATCGAATATCTCGATTAATGGGCGGAATAACTCGGTTAATCAGGGGAATAATCAACAAAGTAAAGAAAAGGAAAGTAAAGAAAAGGAAAATAAAGAAAAGGAAAATAAAGAAAAGGAAAATAAAGAAAAGGAAAATAAAGAACAACCAACTGATGAAGAAGAATACTTAATCAAGATATACAGCTATCTCGAAAGCAATGGTTTTGGTAGTCCTTATGGAAATACCATGGGTGATAATATCGAATTCTGGATTCAAGATTTAGAGGAAGTTGGGTTGAGCACACAAGAAGCGGACGAGTGGTTAATACTCGGTGCTGATACAGCTATTTCTAATAACAGCCGAAACTGGAGGTACCTTGACGGTATTTTACGGAATAGATTTAATAAGCGGCTATTTACTAAGGAAGCTATCGAAGGTGCTGATGTTACTCGACAAACAGGAACGAGTAAATCAAGTTATTACAGTAAGAAGCCAATTCGTACAGAACCTATTCCAGAATGGCTAGATGATCCAGAAGGATACAACGCCCGGAAAGAAGCGGAAATCAAGCGTAAAGCAGAAATCAGCGATGAAGAATTGAGGAGGTTTCTAGATGCCACAGGAGATACAGAGGAATTTTGGTAAGGCGGTAAAAGTAATCTATGACTTGTTTTTACCAGATCAACAAGAACTAATGCGAATTCCCTTTGAAGCAATGACTGGATACGTGAAGGAAACTGGCGATACAACCAGCAAAGGTGCAGAACGTAAATTCAGAACTTTCATGCTTTTGTATCGGCATTGGTTGATTTCAGAAAAGAAGGTACCTGCCGACTATTTCGGGAAACGATTTTTAGAGGCAACAACCGACAAATTGTGGGAGGAGGCAGAAGAGGTGTATCGAGCGTTGCGAATAAAACCTAGGTCCAATAATGAAAGAGGGGAGAATAAATGAATTATTTTAAAGAAATTCGAAAAACACATAAGTTAACACAAAAAGAAATGGCTCAAAGGCTTAGTATATCTTATTCACATTATACAAAGTTAGAAATTAGCTATGTTCAACCAAGCTTTCAGCTTCTTAAACGTACAAAAGAGGTATTCGAAAAAATAGACATGAATCTGTTTTTTGAATAAAAAAACTGTCTATGATCTAGTGAACTCATAGACAGCTCCTGATTTGTATTTCTAAAGCTATTCACTAGACTAGCTTTCCTCGTAGTGATGGTCAGGAAACCATAAAAAATTCAGCTGCTACAAGGATAGTTCAGTATTCTGATTTTCGCCGTAAAAGGTTCCATCTATCTAAGGGGAATAAAGCCGATTAGATTTTGTCTTTTTTAAATTAAAAAGCACGCACTAATTGCTCACTTTAATCCAATGCATCAATGATAGCAGTTTACGTATCGAACGAAAATCCTGTTTAGGCAAGAATGAATTGTGAGGTGGAAGCTCACGCAGCCACTCAAGGAATAGAGAACTATTTCAATTCAGCTTTGTTCAAAAGTTTTGTCATACGACATCACTCTCCCGTTAAGAGATTTGAACAAAAATAGTATATAAAAATATCCTTAAAAAGGAAAGTGTGTATTAGTGATAATAAAAAGAGCACAGCTAGGAGGCACAAAAACTGTAAAGGAGAAGACCGGATGAAGCAAGCGAAGAAAACTCAATCGTCTCGATCCATCTATCGGTGATGTAGTAGTAACCTTGATTATCTTGGCGATGCAAAACGACATGGACCTATACGAGTGCTTGAATTGCGCTTATGACGAGATTAAAGGGTGCACTGGAAAGATGGTCAACGGCGTGTTTGTCAAATCAAGTGATTTGTAAAATAACTAGGAGGCTGTAATTTTGAAAAAGAAACAAGTAGCAAAGATGTTAAAAATACTCGCCCTAGTATCTATTGGCGTAGTAATAGGACGAGTGGTGGATATTGAATTTGAATCCTGTGATTAAACTATCCTAGTTTTCGATCCACAACTAGGACATATAACAGTGCTGGAGACACCGTTTGGTAGTTTTCTGCCGCAGTTGGAACACACCAAGACTTTACGGACAGCCCTAGTAAGCTCTCGCTTAATTTTAGCTTTACTAGGAGTTTTGATTTTTACCCTAACTCTAGCCATAAGTTAACTCCTTTCTGATTAATTATGAATAATGCTCAGTTGGTATTGGGTCACTATTCAATAATAAATGTAGCACAATATACAGAGTTGTGTTTTACATTAACACTACATGTTGGGTTATTTTATTTACAAATGTTACGAACGTATGTTTTCGGAGGTGCGAAGATGTGGAATAAAGTTGAACAAATATTAATTGAAAAAGATATATCACAATATGAACTAGCAAAGAGAATGGGCGTTTCAACTGGGACTATTACTGAATTAAAAAAAGGAAGGATCAAGAAGCCTAGCTTTGAATTGATCCAGAAGATTGCTGATGCTTTAGACGTTAGTATGGATAGGTTTAGATAAGGTTTCCATTAACGGAAGATATTACCAACTAGGAGGAGAAGAAAATGAGTAAAGAAATGCACGAAAAATGGATGTGTTCTGTGGATGAAGAGCGTTGGCAAG
>NZ_JBDGBK010000077.1:0-16023 GCF_040910045.1 Enterococcus sp. RTP21361st1_A6_RTP21361_211029
AATCTGAGCCAGAATGAGGTTCATTCTGACCCAGATTTGATTTTGTACAACCCATCAGTCCTTATTGACAAAGAGCCGAAATTCTAAAAGGTTGGAATGAAAGTTAAAAGAACACGCTTCGACAAAAAAGGCTCAAAAACTTTTTATCAAAGTTTTTGAGCCTTTAATGATTTCCGTTTTTTTGATCAGTAAATTTTCATTCACAAGTATCCTATGACGCTCTGACTAATTCAAATGTTTCTGATCCAAAGAGTCAATGGCATGCATGAGACCTTCCAACCCAGCAATGATTTTCTCTTTTGGTGCACCTAGATTAAACCGCAGGTAAGTCTTACCTTCTGGTCCATAAACCTCACCATTCATGATCGCGATTCTTTCTTGTTTTACCAGAACACTTTGCAATTCATCCATACTATAAGGTAAATCTTTTATGTTGATCCAGCCTAAGTAGGTTGCTTCTGGAATAGTGAAATGAATTCGCGGATCAGCAGACAGTATCTTCTTTGCTTCGAAAAAGTTCTCGTCGATTGTTTGATTGAGTTCAACGGCCCATTTCTTTTGATTCCGATAACAGTCCATTGTCGCTAGTAGTGCAGAATATGGAATCGACGATAGACCATCTCTTGCTTTCAATATCGTCAAAAATCTTTCTCGTAATTTTTCATCCAAAAAGATAGCATAAGAGCCACCCAGTCCTGGCGTGTTGAACGTCTTTGATGCGGAGGATAGCAAAACTGCAGGCACCTCTATCGAATCAATAAATTCTAAGATAGGTCGATGTTTTTCTCCTGGGCGCCGGACATCCATATGGATCTCATCACTCAAGATAGCGACGTTATGCATTTGGCATAGCGAAACCAAGTTGGATAGTTCTTGATCAGTGAACACTCGGCCAGTTGGATTGTGCGGATTGCATAGCAGAAAAATTGCTGGTTTTTCGATAGCAAATACGTTGGCTAAAGCATCAAAATCAACTGTAAACCGTTCCCCATCATTGGTTAAGGAAAATGGGATCAACTCCCGTTCGTTACCGGCGATACAATGATAAAAAGCATCATAGCATGGAGTAAATGTTACTACTTTGTCTCCTTTTCGACTTAATAGTTGGATGCAAAGAGATAAGCTATAAATGACACTTGGCGAGTAGACACACCAGTTTGGATCAATCGTACAATCAAATTCCTGCAAAAACCAATGGCTGATGCTCTGCTTATAATCAAGATGATTCCAGCGAGTATAACCAAAAAAACCTCTAGTCACAGCTTTAGCCAATACTTCTTTGGTTCCATCAGGGATCATAAAATCCATATCTGAGATTGAGAAGGGCAATAGCCCTTTTTCTCCGAAACGATCTTGGACATAATCCCACTGGGTCGAATACGTGCCGTAGCGAGAGCGCTGTTCTTTAAAGTTACTCAAGATCGATCCCTCCTTCATCCAAGGAACGAATAACCGCAGAAATTAACTCGATCGTCGCTTCAACGTCATTGATGTCCACGATGGAATGCCACGAATGGCAATAGCGAACCGGCACGCAAAAGACTAGGGTTGGTTTACCGGCATCTAACTGAACCGAACCAGCATCCGTTCCACCTCCGGCTAACAAATCATATTGCCAAGGAATTTGATTGCTTTCAGCAACTTCCTTGCAGTAATCCAACAGCTTTATATTTCCTAATGCGGTTTTATCGGCCAGAACAAGACCTGGACCTTTGCCTTGAATACGATTAGGATAGTCCGCAGCTTTTGGCGTATCTTTCCCATTGGCTACATCAATAACGATATTGATATCGGCATCTACTTGCTGCGCGGCAACTTTCGATCCTCGTGTCCCAGCCTCTTCTTGAACAGTCCCCACACCAATGATTTCGACATGTTGCGTTTTAATCTGATTTTTGATCTGAGCCATGATCGTACAGGCAACACGATTGTCCAATGCTTTACCAATAATCTTCTGCTGATTAAAACTTTTCTTGGCTTGAGTATTTGGCAAAATCATATCACCAATCTGCAAACCAGCAGCTTCCAATTCAAGTTTTGATTTGGCCCCAAAATCTATATACATCTCACTGATTGGTACTACTTCCGACATTGCATGCGTTGATTTTGGTAGTGTTCCCACCACACCTTCTATGATAGAGCCGTTTTTACGACAAGTTGCTCGCACTTGCTGCCCCAAAATGACATGCCCCCACCATCCACCAATCGGATAGAAGTAGACAAAGCCTTCCTCTGTGATACGGTGGACAAAAAAACCGACTTCATCCATATGGGCATAGAGTGCGATTTTTTTCTTTTTTGTTGTCAAATCTCCAAAATAGAGGTTTCCAAATGAATCTTTGACGCCATTCGAATCAATGATCGTCATCAGCACCTCTTGCACTTGTGACTCTTGACCAGGCAGTGCATCTAAATTAGAAAGATGCATTAATAATTTATCGGTTGCAATCAATAGTTATCCACTCCTTACTGAATTTCGTCAAAAGTTCAGCATTCCCCAGATCATTTACTAATATATCATCCTCGATGCGAATACCGAATTTTTCTTTCGGGAAATAGACTCCTGGCTCAATTGTGAACGTCATATTGGCTTGAATTGACAACTCATTTTTGGGTGCTACGGCCGGATATTCATGACAAGAAAGACCAATGCCATGTCCCAAATTATGACTAAAATGATCCTCAAGTCCCTCTTTCCTCAGTGCTTGTCTTGCAACTTGATCAATCTCTCCTAACGTTTTATTGAAAGAAACCTTTTGAACAGCTGATTTTTGAGCTGCCAATAGGATCTCATAAGTTTCTCGGATCTCGGGTTTTACTTCGCCAAAGCCTATCGTCCGTGTGATATCCGAATAATACCCGTCGTAGATCGTTCCAAAGTCAATCATGATCAGCTCATTCGCTTCAAGTTTTTTCTGACTAGCATGGGCATGAGGCAACGCGGTACGCTCTCCGGAAGCGACGATTGTTTCAAAAGCCGGGCCTTCGCTACCTAATTTCTTGCTACGATAATCGAGTTCATTCGCTAAGTCTAGTTCTGTCATCCCTACTCGAATCATTGGCATGATCCGTTCTAATGTTTGATCGGCAATCTGCGCCGCCTGTCTGAGGGCACAAATTTCTTTAGATGATTTGATCATTCTTAAACTTTCCACCATGTTTTTGGTGGTGATTAGCTGACCATTGGCCTCCTTCATTAAAAAGTGAAGCTCAGTAAAAGTCTGATAGGAAATGGTTTCCGCCTCAAAACCTACCTTCATTCCTGCAATAAATGGTCGCATTACTTCGATCAAATGACTTCCAATCGGGATCTCACAAATTTCCACACCAGTTGTTTGTTGAGACGCTTGTTCTGTATAACGACCGTCCACAAACAAAGTTAATTTATTTTCAGTAACTAGTAGTAAGCCGTTTGACCCCGTAAATCCGCAAAGATAGCGACGATTCGTTTTATCTGTGACTACAAGTCCGGATAATTTTTTTTCCGCTAGTTTTGCTCTTAATGCATCGATCCTCATCTATTTTCCCCTCATTCCTTTTCTAACCTGAATCATCTTTAATAGTTGATTCTCGTCTCAAGGGTAAACAATATACTCAGAATAGTAAAAACGGGGCACAAGTTCACAAGATAAGTGATGACCGATAGAATGGTTTCTTTTGCAAGAGGACTAGTACCCCAATTTACCAGACAAGATTCCCCACACTATTGTTTATTCGCTACTTGTTCTAACTTATGCCCCAGCCCCTTTGGCTAGAAATCAATATCTGTTAAGTATTGTTCATCTTCATCTGAGATGACTGAGTTGCCTTTTTCTGCTTCTAATAATGCTTCCCGCTCGAATTCTTGTTTCTCCAATACTTTGAAGAATGGCAAATATAAGCCAAAAGATAAAGCGACTTGAATCACTTGAATGATGACTGCTCGCCAATCGAATCCTGTGAGAAACCCTTCCATAAATATTGGCACATAAGGCGGATCAAAAATCGGGTAGTTCAGTAAACCTAGTTTCATACAAATCATTGGGAACATTCCTACTAATGCCCCACCAAAGATAAATGGAATCATCAAAACTGGATTCAAGATGATCGGCACACCGAACAACACAGGTTCATTGATACCAAACATGGAAGGGAGTAAAGCAACTGCCCCTACTTTTTTGTATCGTTGTGACTTACTAATGATCATTGCTAAAACTAAGCCAATCGTCACACCAGAACCGGTAAAGTTGGCAAAGGCCGATAAGGTACCATTCGTAATGACATGGCGTAATGGTTCTCCCGCTTCGTGCGCTGCAATGTTCTCGGACAAATATTGCACTGCGATTGGTGAAAGAATCGGAGAAAGAACCGCTGAATGGATACCAAAAAACCAGAAAACCAACCGTAAAACTAATACTAGATAAATCACCCATAGCGAATCTAGACTGCCAATAGCCGGTGCTAAAATATCCATGATGACTTGCGGTAAAAGAACACCCCCAGATAAACTATCGGTAACCGCACGGATCACAATAAACAGAACCCCGATAGCCGCAGTGGGCGTGATCAATTCGAAAGAACTGGAAACAAAATCCGGAACCCCCTCTGGCATTTTGATCACCAACTTGTGCTTCGTGAAGAATTGGTAGAGTTTGACCGAAATAATCGCTATGAAAATTGCAGTAAATAAGCCCTTAGAATCAAGATAGCTGGCGACGATATTGCCGTTGTCATCCACATCCATTGCTACAATCAAAAAGGCAATTGCTGACAACATCATTGATCCCACTGTATAAAGCTTATAGTGTTCACTTAAGAAATACGAAATTGCTAGAACTGCATACAAACCAACTAACCCTAATGAAACTTTTGAAATAATCCCAAAAATATAACCGTAGCTTTCAAACCAATTTGCAACTCCCTGTGTAGTAATGAACTCAGGAATAGACGGAAAAATTGCTGCAACAGACCCTAATAATAGCACTGGTGTCATTACGACCATTCCTTTTTTGATCGCAGTCAAGTAAGCATTACTATCAACTTTATTAGCAACCGGCACCAATGTTTTACGAATAAATGCTTCTACTTTTTCAAAAGCACCCTGTTTTTTTGGACTTTCCATTTTTTTCACTCCTAATTATTGAGTTTTCAATGCTTCATTCTTACGATATGCAACCAACGCTTGTTTCATTACCGTAGCCCCATCCATGGACCCATAGATATCCGACGTTAATAAAACAGTTGGTTTGTTCACTTTATCTGCTTCCCCTTTAATGAAATCATATTTGTGACTCAATTGTGGCCCAACTAAGATGACATCATAGTCATTGATATAGCGTTCCAATTTGTCGACACCGATTGCCTCCATTGGATAGTCTTTTTCATCTAAGCTTTTTGATTCTTTGACAACTTTTTTCATTGACTCCATCATCATTGTCGTTGAGAAGCCTCCTGCACAAACAAGCAATATTTTCATGTTTCTTTCCTCCTACTTTTTTTTTGATTACTTATTTTCTTCGCTTTTTTCCTTTAACATACCAATCATTTCTTCAATCAAATCGCGTGCCAATAAGCTTGTCATTAAATGATCCTGCGCATGAACCATTAATAGACTAGTTTCTGTTTTCTCGCCATTCAGTTCACCGGTAATCAACTTTGTCTGGACATCATGGGCATCAATACTCCTTTCTTTGGCTTCTTTCATTTTTGCTTCTGCCTGTTCAAAATCCCCTTTACGGGCGAATCTTAGCGCTTCAAAAGCTGCTCCTCGCGAATCTCCTGCTGCAGAGATGATTTTAAAAATATCAACTTCTTTTTCGTTCATTGTTTCATCCTTCTTTCATTAAACTTTGTATATAAGACTTAAAGTCTTGAAAATTCGTGATTTTGGCTAGTTGATTGTCTAACGCTTGGTCTTCCATCATTTTGATCATCAATCGACTGATTTCTTTATGCAGATTTAAATGATCTTTCTTGATATTGATCAAGAAAATAACCTTGATTTCTTTTTTACTGTACCAAATTGATTTTCTTAACAAAATGACATCGATGACTTCCCTGATCGCTGCCTGCTCCATAGGATGGGGTCCTGCGATACCATTTTGATAGATGGTATCGATCATTTTTTCTCTCTCAAGAACACTGTGCTTAAATCCCTGCTCGGCCCACCCATCTTCTAAACGAGCCGCTTCGCTTTCTAGTAGTTGCAAATAATCTTCTGATTCCGTATCAATTTGAAACCACTGAGGATCAAATAAACTGAGAATAAACTGGTGTACATCAAATACTTTATTTTCCGATTCCCGCAATAGGCTTAAATCTTTTTCGATTTTATTGATTTCTGCCCGATTTAAAATCGTTTTTGTGTAGATGATAGGGATAGCAAACTGTTCCTGATCCAGAGGAACAGTGGAAATCAGTAAGTCAAAACTTTTATCAATCTGATCAACTTCGTTCAAAGCAAATGTGGTGACTTCAGCATTGCTGAAAAGCCGCTCTAAATTAACTTTCAATAAATAAGAAGCACCGCCACCCGTAGAACAAATGACAGCTATTTTTTTATAATCATCGATTAACTGATTCGCCTGCTTCTCAAGACTAGCTGCGAAATAGATAGCAACGTAGCCTATCTCATCTTTGCTGATATCTGCGTCCAAGTCCTTGTTTAATTCACTGATGAACACCATCGCAACGTTGAATACATTGGCATATTGCGTATAAATGTCATCAATGATCGGATTATCTAGTTGATGTCCGGTATACAGTCTTTGAAGTAATGGAGCGACATGCATCAACAGGGCATTACCTAATTCTTGATCTGTTCTAAACTGTGTATGGTAACGTAAATCGACAAGCTCTAGTGTTTTTTCAATTGCTTGTTTCAATTGCTGATTACTGGTTCGATCATCAAGGACCGAAAATTTTCCTCTCAGTTGCTCATGCAAATAATTTTTTTCCATAGTAGAAAAAGTAATGGGATAAGCCGTTTCCAAATAGGAGACCAAATCTTCTGTTAAAAGGTCATACTTATCGGTTGCTGTCCTTACGGTTCGTTCGTCATTCGTTAAAGTGTTATTTTGTGTGATTCGAAAAACAAGCAATCGAATATGCTGTATGATATTCTCAAAAACAATATCGCTCGCTTTAAGTTGATGCTGTTGCAACTTTTCTGATAAACAGGAACGTAGCGCCTCTTCATCAAAGACGAAGTGAAAAGCTTTATATCGTTCCGTCAGGACGGGTGTATGGATAATGTTGCGAATCAAATAAAGAATTGCTTGTCTTTTCTTCTCTTCAGTCCCGACAATCTTCAAACCATAATGTGCTTTGCTGAATAAAGTTAATCCGTAGTCCTTGCAAAACAATTCGACTTGTTTGATATCTGCTTTAACTGTTGAAAGACTCACCTCTAACCATTCTGAAATCTGCTGCATCGTAATGTATTCTTCATGAAACAGCAGGAGAAGTTCGATATTCTTAATTCGTTCGTTCGGGTTCCCGTTATCGATCTTTTCTTGACGTTTTGCATGAGATAAAAACCTTAGAAACTTTGTTTTATCAGAAATTTCCAGTTGATAGCCTGCCGAACGAATCCGCTCTATTGAAAATCCTTCTGTTCGTCCGATATCTCTTAACCACTTGATATCATTAGCCAAGGTCCGCTCAGAAATCTGAAATTCAGCGGCCAATGCCTTGGGAGCAATTGCTTGCTTCTTTGCATATAAGTATTCAACAATTTTTTCTTGTCGCATAATTTCCTCCCGCCTTCACATAAACTATACAATGTAAGCCCTTTACTTAAAATGGCAACTTTTTCCGATAAATGATGCAAGAATAATCTGATTCAAAAGAATAACCATTTCCTTCTACGAGCAAACGATTCGGTTTACATAACCGGGATCGATCGATATTTTTCTGAACTCTGCTGATCCTGCATCATTTCAGCTGTTAGCCTCATTCAACTACTCCATTCGCATTCTAAAAAAGATAACTAATATACAAAAACAAGCCAAAAGCCTCGTTACAAAGCTGTTGGCTTGTTCAATACAGAACCATTATTGATCGAATCGATTCTTCTATTTTTGATCAAGTATACTTCTATTTATACACCCTAATCGCAGGAGGCACAAAATCAGTGACAAATGCGTTGATTTCGGCAAGTGATTCGGCGAAAAGAATTTTGTCGAAGTCTTCTTGGGTCAAGAACCCTTCTGTTACCATTGCCTGGTATTGTTGTTTCAATGGATCAAAAAAGCCGTTGAAATTGATCAGCACACATGGGTTGGCATGTTGCCCGATCCTGCCCCAAGAGATGACTTCTGTAATTTCCTCAATGATTCCCGGTCCTCCTGGCAATGCCACATATAAGTCAGCCAGCTCGATCATTTTTTGTTTTCTTTCATGCATATTCGAGACAACGATCAGTGACGTAAGATTCTCTTTTGCTAATTCTCGTGCCACCAAGAATTCTGGTATGATGCCTGTTACTTCACAATTTTCTTCAATAGCGGTTTCGGCAATTATTCCCATCAATCCCGCATTACCGCCTCCATAGACAAGGTTATACTGATTTTCACCTAGCCATCTACCTAATTCTTTGGTGATTTGCTTGTATTCTTCTGAACTTCCGATACTTGCTCCACAATAGACTGCGACATTCATTCTCAAATGATCCCCTTTCGATCTGATTGCACTTCATGTTATTATAGTCGAGAAATAAGGAGGGCTCAATATGAAAATCAATGAATACAACTCATGGGTGATCGACTTTTATAAAAAACGGAACTGGTATCAATATGATCCTTTTATTCGTGTTGGATTTCTTACGGAAGAAGTAGGAGAACTATCCCGGGCCATTCGCGGCGTTGAAATTGGGCGAGATCGACCTGATGAGTCTGCAAAAGATCAAGCCTACTATCGAGAGAATTTGATGGAAGAACTTGGCGATGTCTTTGACAACGTATTGATTCTCGCAGATAAATACGATATTGCTCTCGAAGACATTATGGGTCATCATAAAGCAAAACTGGAAGAGCGATTTAAAGAGGAAGGATAGCCTAGCTGCTAACTATCACTTATATTTCTTTTCCTACGCGTTATCTTGCGTTATCCTAAGTTGTGCGCCCAGTTGATCACCTGTCATTGTCAACGAGTTAGCTAAGGGAAAAATATTGTCAGATTTTCTAGTCTACTTGAAGCAAAAAAAAGGGACTGTGCCATAAGTCTCCTACAAGTAACACTAGCCGAACATTAATGATTATTGCTCCTGCGGTGCAGGGACTCCTCGTCGCAAAAGTCAGAGGGATCTATCCTAGCAACAGACTATTATTCGGTTTAACTTGTTGGATGATGACTTATGTCATAGTCCCGTATTATAAATCATTATTACAGATCAACGATTGAATTTTTTGCTGCCTAATTTCATATGAAATTGCGGATCTTTTGGTGTGGAAGGATCGACACCTCGCAAATGAGGAATTTCTCCACAGATCAATTGCAATAAGACAATGAAATTGAACGTCATAAACTCTGGATCGGTGGTCACAGGTAAGACCAGATCTGCTGCGTCTGACTCATAAGTCGTAATCAGAAAAATAGTATCCGACCATTCGGACAAAACTTCTTTCATTTTCTCAGACCTTGGCTCATCGCCGTTGTCTAAAATAAAGACCATCGAATCTTCATTGATCGCATTATAGATGCCATGAATAAACTCTTCAAATTCATATCCACTCACCGGACAACGCATCGTCTCTAACAACTTCAGGGCACTTTCTAAAACATCTCCATAAATAGCTGCCGGACCAGTCACACGGATTTCTTTTGCAGTGACTAATCGTTCCTGATTTGCAGAAATCCATTTTAATGAAGTCTCATAAACAGCTTGGAACTGTCCAGCAGCAGTTTTCACCCCTTGGATCTGTTGTTCAAATGTCTCTTCAGAAATCGTTCCTTGCTCAAGTCCCAGATAGAGAGCAAGTAATAATAGATTCAGTTTTGTACAATAAAAGCCCTTTGTTTTTGCCCCTGCTTTCTCAGGTCCACAATGGACAGTCAGAACAAAATCAGCCATTTCATCAATAAATGCTTGTTCTTCTCCTGCCATGGAAGCAGTGATACAACCTTTGCTTTTCGCTAGTTTCATAGCGTTGTAGGTGGAAAAAGAGCTACCTCCTTGAGAGATTCCGACAACTAATGTCTGTTCATTATCACTTAAAAAAGTCTCTTCAGTGATCGTGAAAGGATAGACCGCTCTTACTTCAAGTTGTAATAGTTTTTGCATTTGCGGAGCCATTTGCAACGCGGAATGATAGCTCGTTCCAGACCCTGTCAAAAAAATCCGAGTGATTTTTTCTTTTTTGATACTTGAAAAAAGACGGTCTCCTTTTTCGATAATTTCTAACAATTTACTTGGTGTCTCTTGTAAATACTCTTGAATTGATGCCATTTTTTCTCCTCCAATATTATAGAATGCCAATCAAATGAACAGCGATCCCAAAAATAATAATGCCGATCGTAATCTTAGTAATGCTCGCTTTTTTTAGCAGCTTATAAATGCCAAAGGTGAAGGCTAGCGGCAGCATCTTTGGTAATATCTGATCCAGTATATCTTGAACCACGATTTCTGCTCCGCTGATATTCCACTTTAATGGAGTCGTGATATTCAGCATCGTCGCCACCATACCTCCAACAACACATAATCCAACGATCGTTGCTACTGCCATAATTTTATCCATCAAGCCCTCTTTTTGGATACGGTCCAACGAATTGACCCCTACTTGATACCCCAGTTTCAATCCAAAGATCCGAACCAATATATTTGGCAAATTATACAAAACTAAAAACAGCAATGGACCAAAAAGATTGCCATCTTTTGCGATCGATACACCAATACCGGCAGCAATGATCCGAACAGTTCCCCAGAAGATCGAATCACCGATCCCAGCTAAAGGCCCCATCAGTGATGCTTTGACAGCGTTGATTGATTGGACATCAAAAGCCGGATTGTTCGCATTTTCTTCTTCCATCGCTGCGCTGATACCCATGATCGTTGGTACTACCGCTGGTGTCGTGTTGAAAATTTCCAAGTGGCGTGTGATTGCTGCTGCTTGATCTTCTTTATTTCTATAGAGCTTTTTGATGACTGGCAACATGGCATACATGTAACCGACATTTTGCATCCGTTCGTAGTTAAACGCACCTTGAAGAGCAAAGGACCGCCAGAATACACTTTTTAGCTGCTTCTTCTCAATCTTATTCAAAATCGATCTCTCCTTCCGTCAAGTTATCTGGGACACTGGGGATAGACTCTTTCTTCTGTTCAATATAGAAGTGCAAGATCACTGCGATACAAGCACCGATTAAAGCAATCGCAGTAATATTTAGTCCTCCGTAGGCAGCTGCTAAAAAGCCCAAGAAAAAGAAGGGGGCCATTTTCTTTGAAAAAAGCATGTCCAGCAACAAAGCAAATCCGATGGCAGGAAGCAGATTTCCAGCTACAGATAACCCGTCTAATATGACATTTGGAACAGCTTCGATCATTCCCGTTACCTTATCCGCACCTAATAAAATAGCTAAGAAGGTTGGTAGAAATGTACTTAAAAAGAACAAACCAACTGGAATCCACATACAAAAGGCTAATCCTTTGTAATTTGCTTCTTTCGCATAGCTATCTGCTTTGTGGGTAAAATAAGCATTGATGATCCGAACCAATACGCCTAAAGATTGCGCTAAAACTGCGATCGGCACAGCTAATGCTAAAGCTACTTCAACACCGCTATTAGACAAAATCGCAAATGCTGTTCCTAAAATCCCTCCTGTCACCACATCTGGCGGTGTAGAAGCCCCAATACCGGCGATCCCCATCCAGATCAATTCAAGTTGCGCCCCAATGATAATTCCATTCTTTACATCGCCTAAAACCAACCCCACCAATAAACCGGTAACAAGCGGACGATCAAACATCATCTGACCAAATATTCTGCCATCTAAAATACCGATTCCAGCAATTAACCCTAACATTATTGCTTGAGCAACCATCGTGTAACCCTCCTTCTTCTAAATGTCAAAGTCCGTCAACAATTTCTTTTTATCTCTAGGCAGCATCCGAAATTCTACTTGGACACCGGCATCCTTAATCATTTTTAAGTTAGCGATATCCTTTTCGTCCACTGCCACTAGATCCGTTAATTTCTTTTTCCCCTCGCCATAACGCAACCCCCCAACATTTAATGTGGTAATTACCCCACCTGAAGCTTCGACCAATCGGCGAGCATCCTCGGTCGTCTTAACTAAAACCAAGACATTACTCTTTTTTGATGATGCAAATTTTTGAACGATTTCTCCGGATTCCGCTACTCCTCGAATGTATAGAACAACATTGGAAGGTTTCGCCAGATTTAAAGCCATAGATTTCATTTGATCATTTTTGGCATCGTCATTTACCACTAAAATCGTATTGATCCCTAAGGCCGTCGTCCAGCCAAAAGCTACTTGGCCGTGGATCAACCGATCATCAATCCTCACTAAAGATATCGTCATTGTTTTGTCCTCCTTGCTGTTTGATTAGTTGATTAATGTGTAAAATTCCTTTCTTCCCTTCTTCTATTCCCCTAAGTACCCAATCCTCAACAGATAGCTCAGCTGTTTCCTCTGAGAGTATGAGAGAAAGTAACATAGGTAAATTGACACCGGTGATTAACTGGAATTCATATCCGTTTAATAAATGATTGGTAAATAGATTTGCCACACTTCCCCCAAAGACATCTGTTAGGACGATCAACGTCTGATCTTGATTCTGCTCTAAGTAAGCAGTCATCTCTGCTTCCGCATCATCACTCGATTTTTCTTTGGTCATTGAAAAACAATCGATCTCGATATCTTCACCAGCAATCAATTTCAAACTATCAATAATCCCTTTAGAAAATGTGCCGTGGGTTGCTACTAAATATTTCATCTCTTTTCCTCCTCACTACACTTTTTTATAATGCAAAAAGCGTGCCAACTAGTGACACGCTTCGAAAAGTCCTCATCTATCAGTCAAGAAAAAGGATATTATGGATATAGCAAATTTCTGGCAATGGAATCTGCACACTATAGATTGTTTCCAGCACACTGACCGCATCTTTGATCACTCTGATTTCACGTTGATGAATAAATACAAATTGTTCAAGATCTGCAAATTCGGTAATTTCTACTTGCCGTATCAAACGCTCTACCATGCAGGAGATATGAACATAAAGACCGATTTTTCGTGGATTCGTTAACTTCAGTGCTAATCGTTCTTCCAGTGTGACAATTAATTCTTCTATGATCGACATGATTTTTTGAGTATCTAAAATAGTTAACGAATCGAGGACTCGAATGAGGGAAAAATTTTTTACCATCCGATCATTCACAATCTTCATGCCATTTTCATCCAAATCAACTCCAAAGATCTCTGACATTTTTTGCGCGTTCCCACCAGAGATAATGGTTTCTAAATAAACAAACTCGGCCTCTGGAATCAGAGGATCGTCGGTTCCAATAATGCCTAATAAATTATAGTGTTGAGAAATACTAGCGGGTATCCCGTTGGTAACCAATTCACTATATTCCATAGGGAAAAACGCTACCTCAAGCAATCCTTCCAAACATTCCGACAACATTTTTTGAATCTGAATCGCTGTACCTATCCCAGTAAAGCAAGTGGTGATTATCGCTTTTTTTTGAGCCTTTTCCGGTTCGAACAGTTGAATGTTCGGTGAGATCGATTCCTTCATCCGTTCCGCAATCTCGGTTAAAGGAGTGCCTTGAAGCATCATATTGCCAATCTCTAGTGCCATCAAAGTCCCTAGCTGATCCATACACAAAATTGGAACTGCTACGGTCTTTTTCAATAAATCATAGATCATATTCAACGACCCCATATCAATTAGGATTACCAGTCCTTTGACTATTCCGTTTTCTCGTACATACTCTTCTACCTTTGTAGAGATGTCATGAATGGAGGCCTCGATTGGCATATCAAAGCTGGTAAATATTGACTCTCCTAGCATGCGATTACACACATTGGCGATACTGCTAGCGGTTGCGAAACCATGAGCAATGATCAATCCATCAATGTCTTTGCTCTTTCTTGTATAACGTAGTGTCGAAAAGAATAATGAGAAGAGATTAATGTCTAATGAATCGAACTGAATATCTAAACGTCGCTCAATTTCAGGAAAAATTTTCTTTAGCGTTTGCCGTTCTTTCCCATAATGCTGCTCAATGTAGGCTTCCAGTAAAAATTCAGAAGGCTGAGAAACGAAAGACGTTCTCAAAATATACTTGTAAATGTAGTGAGACACAAATAGAACGAAGCTTCCATCATAATGAAAGAACGCCTGATATTCGATTTCCCGAAATAATTCTTGCATCGTTTGATGCACAAACTCTTCCAAAGCAACTGGTTTTTGCTTTGAATCCGTAAAGACTAACCGATCCATAAAGCCAGCCACTTGTTGATCGATCAACGTACGCATCTCCGCATCCTCATCATTTTTTCTCAACGAATAAATTTGATTTAATCGATGAATAAACGCATAAAGGTCTTGCCGGCCATCATTTTCGGAAAGAGATTGTTTTTCCCCGTCGAAAACGTAATTAGTTGACTCAGAAAACTGGCTAACGATTTTATTTCGAGGAAGCGTATACATTTGTGCGGGCAGATCCTTGATGGAAACATGGACTTCATCTGAAGTAACATTTTGAGAAATCGCACTGCCGCAAACATACTTAATGGCATTTTCAATTTCACCAATATTTCCTGAATAAATGGTATGAAGAAAAATATTCATTACCTGCGAGCTGACCACTATTTTCTTTTCAAGCCGTTTGCTTTCAACTTGAAAGAGCTTCTCGATAATTTCTTTTTTTTCTAAAATACTGCGTTCGCTCAGATTAGGTAAATAGATAGTAATAGGAATTCGACGCAAAAACGTCTGTAAAAAAGCGGTGGTTTTCTCAGTTGTCGCGAAGGCCAATCGGACAGTTGCTTTTCGCTCGGTTGATTCACCGATCCGAGAAAAGGTCCCTTTATCCATGAAAGTAAAAAGTTTCTCCTGTCCTTCCGCATTCAACCGATGGACTTCATCTAGAAATAGTAGACCACCATTCGCATCTTCTAATAACCCGCGCTTCTTTTCGTAGGCACCAGTGAAGGCTCCTTTGGAGTAACCAAACAATAATCCTGACAAGAGCTCTGGATTATTATAATATTGTGCACAATTTAATACTTTAAATGGGGCTGTTTCTGATAGAACTTCTGCTTTGACCATATATTCATACATGATTTGCACGAAATAACTTTTTCCGATGCCTGTATCCCCCATCACCATAACAGGAAGACCATTATTTGGATAAAATACAGCTGTCTTCAATTGTTCAATGGGTTCAGCCAAACTTTTATCGTAACCGATCACTTTTTCAAATACACGATTGATAGGTACTTTCTCGATTTTGTCGCTTAACTCTTTTACTGAATTCAGGACTTCAGATACTTCGATAGCGAACTTTTCTTGATACCCCCCTCGATTGCCAAACAAGACGGGCCGTGTATTGATTTTAAAAAAAATGCCTTGATCAACAAAACGATTGGCCAATCGACTCGCTTGTGTTCGACTAAAGGAGAGTTGAGCTTCAATATCGGCTGTTGTAAACAGTCCCGATTCAACCGCTTCTTTAGTAGCACGATTCGCTAATTCTCGGCTCCATGTAGTCACTTCTACTTCAACATTCATTTCTACACCTCTTTCTTTGCCCTCGAAATAACAAATGTTAAAAAAGAGTATACCACGGAAAAATTTCTTTTAAAGACGAAATTAAACCTCACAGGGAATCGCTTTCATTTATTTGTTATTTCATGGCCTGTCCAATGCCTCATACTTTCTGTTTTTATTACTAAACAACTTTGTCACAAAAAAAACATCGAAGCTGCTCAAAACGCGGGGAGCGTCAATAATTTTGTGTAAATGATTCTTCCCTACTGCAGATTGTTTCTAATTCTCAATCAGTTGGCTTAGC
>NZ_JBDGBK010000078.1:0-16007 GCF_040910045.1 Enterococcus sp. RTP21361st1_A6_RTP21361_211029
CAAAAGGATATTTTGCCATACAAATAACGACCCCCAAAAGTTAGATTTTTTGGTCTAACTTTTGGGGGTCGCTTCATTTGGCAGTACTTTTTTAGTTAGGAAAGAAACATGCGATCCCGACAATCGCTAGATTGCTAAGAAAGTTGACTGCTTCATTTGTGATCAAAGCATAGCCATGCACTTTTTTCGTTGGCTGCTGGTGATGGCTTTTTTGTTCGGTAAATTGATGACAAACCGTGCATTGGTAACGTACTTGAATCGTTGCTCCCAATAAACTATCGATTATACTACCGCTAAATCCTAACAAGAGTACCCAAATCAATGCTGTCAAAGAGAGCGGTTGGCCGCTGAGCCAGAGACAGATCGCCAGAAGTAAAACGATACCGCCGCTGCCCGCAAAAGAAGCAATGGTACCTAGGAGGCTGACACCGCCAGAAAGACCCGCAGGTAATTTTTTTCCCGTTAAGAGATTTCGGGGTGCCTTTTTGCTCAAAACACCGATCTCTGATCCCCAAGTGTCGGCGGTACAGCTAGCGATCCCGACAATAAATGCCCAGAGATAGTTCTCATTGTTGAAAGAGGCGTAACCGATCAATGCCAATAAACTAGGCGATAAATTAGCCAGCACTTGGATGGCATCGCGGCGCGCACCTTTGATCACCAGATCATCGGCTGAGTTTTTTTTCTTTAAGTGATTGATGATCCCAGAGCTGGCAAAAAAGAAACCAACTAAAAAGATACTGAACCAAGGTCCCAAAGCAATGATGATCGTCCCACTTAAGGCAGCTGCTAAAGCACCGGATAAAGACAACCACTGCAAAATAAAAGCGGATCCTGCTACAAACGCACTACAGATCAGTCCCAGTAAAAATTGATAGAAAAAGACCACAGCTTCCACCTCGCTTTTTTCATCAGTTTAGCATAAAGCAAACTTGTATGTAGCTTTTTTTCGTTGCTGACAGCATTTTGCTCGTCAAATGAGAGCGTTTCATTTAAGCTTAGACTAAGAGGTGAGTGTATGAAAATCGTGATCATCGGCGGTTCATTCGGAGGGATCAGCTGCGCCATCGAAGCACGCAAAATCTATCCAGAATCTGAAATCGTATTGATTGAAAAAAAAGCCCATATCGGGTTTATTCCCAGCGGGATGCTACTGTATTTAGAAGGCAAGATTCCTTCGTTGCAAGACGCATTCTTTTGCTCCAAGGAACAGCTTGAGCAGTTGGACATTCAAGTAGCATTGCAAGAAACAATGTTGAAACTTGATCCTAAGAACCATTTCGTTCAAACAGATCAGCGCAGAATCGCTTATGATCGGTTGATCTTAGCAGCAGGATCTGCACAAGAATCAGAAATTCTCTTACCGATGAATGAAGCCGCATTGACCTATAAAGATTACGGCGCTGCCAAGCAATTTATTCAGGAATTAGATCAGGCAGAAACGATTACGATCGTTGGGGCTGGACAAGCAGGTATGGAAGCAGCCAACACATTAACGACGCTAGGAAAACAAGTCCAACTAGTGGAATCAATGACGTATCCTTTATTCAAATATTTTGATCAATCGTTTCTGGCTCCTTTTTTAGATGAATTAGCACAAATAAAAAATCTGCAGCTTTATCTGGCAGAACCTACCATTGCCATTGAATCCACGGAAACAGGCTTCCGAGTGGAGACCGCCAATCGGACATTGCTCAGCGCGCTTGCATTGACGACCGTCAATGTCCGACCGCGGCCGCACCCAGCATTTCAGCAGCTGCGCTTGCACAGTGATCATACGATTTGGACGGATGCTTATTTGGAAACTTCCGAAAAGGGTATTTTTGCTGTCGGTGACTTGATTCAGATCTACAGTCCAATTACACGGGATACGGCTTATATGCCATTAGTAAACAATGCAGTTCGTTCCGGAATCGCTGCTGCGCATAATTTGCAAGAGAAAAAAGAACCTTTTCGCGGCGGCTTACGGACAGTGGGAACCCATCTGTTTGGCTGGTATCTGGCTAGTACAGGAATGACTGAATCAGATCGCTTCTTTTATGAACAAGAAATTACCGTCAAAAAATTTACCGCTAAAGCTTCATTAGTAGATGACACACCGATCCACGGGAAACTGATCATTGCCAAGACAAGCGGGCAAGTATTGGGCGCTCAGTTACTGTCAAAGTACAATCTCTTAGAAAAAATCAACCTGCTGGCATTTGCCATTGAAAAGGAGAGCACATTGTCAGAGTTAGCGCAAAAAGATTTCTTTTTTCATCCTCATTTTACTGATGTCTTTGAACTGTCCAATGCGATTGCTTTAGGAAGTGCTGCCAATGAAATTTGAACAATTATTAGAAAAAAAAGAAGCCAAGCAATTACAGCTACTGAAAAAGCTGCTTCTAGTTGGAGGTAAACTAGAGCTTCATGAGATGGCTGCTTACCTTAGGATCAGCAAACCATCCTTAGAAAAATATGTTGATGAGTTATTTCTATATTTAGCTCCTTATTCTGATCAATGCCATCTTTTTTATCAAGGTTCATCATTAGTTCTAGAAACGAGCCCAGAGTTCTCGTTGAATCAGATTGAATATGTGTTCTACCACTCGTCGATCAAATTTCAAGTGCTGGAACATGTATTGATCAATCAAGAAATCGCCACGATTCCGTTAGCGCAAAAATTAATGATTAGTGAATCCTCCCTGTTTCGCAAAATCAAAGAATTGAATCAAGTGTTGGCAGAATTCGGATTAGAGATTTGGCAGGGGAAACTCATGGGGGAAGAAGCTCAGATTCGCTATTTTTATTTTCAGCTGCTTTGGTACTTAAATTCTTTCAAGAGTCAGCCATTACCGATTGATACAAAATTTGTGGGACTGATCGCTCGTGGGCTCAATCTGACCTTTACCGAGGAAGCACAGCAACGGGTCAGTTTGTGGCTGAAGATCATGAAGTATCGTTTAAAAGCGCCCGGACAATCGTTTCAAAGACTACGGGAAAACATGGCATTTTATGAGAAAGATCCATTGTATCAGCAACTGCGGGAACTTGTCTTTCGCAGTTTTGGGCATTATGCACTGGAAGTTCGTGAAGAAGAGGCGATGCTCCATTTTGTTTTCTTGCTTTCCTTTTCCGTTTTCTCTGAACAAGATTTTCGCCAGTACATGCTGCAACGCTCCCGATTTACGCCGACAGCACTTACCGATACGCTGATCTTGGAACATATCCTGCATTTGTATCGACCGGCTGTCCCGCAAGAAATCGAAGCCAATTGTTATTTTCATCTTTCTCAGATCCATAGTCGTTTGTATTTTTTCAAAGGAGATGTCGAAGTTTTTGATCGAGAAAATATTTGGCAATTAGAAGCAAAACTCTCAAGTCGTAATATTCGCCAGATCAGTGAACGTTTATTGAATACTGCTGTACAAGAAATGAAGCTGGAAGCATCAGAAGAAAATACATTGTATATGATGACCATGGTCAAATATTTGAGTGTCCTGACGATCATTGATTACCAAATCAATCGGGAATTTCGGGTAGGCATCGCGTTGAATATGGATGCACTTTTCAAAGAGGCAGTCTTTTATATGTGGCTGCTGTACTTAAAAAATTTGAATGGGGTCGTCGTTGAGCGCTATGCTAAAGAACAAGACTATGATCTGATCTTGACGAATTATCCGATTGAAACATCGATTCCTACATATCGGATCAGTGAGTTAGGGACGACTTACGATCGAGAAAAAATCAAAAAGATGATTCGCGAACGCTTCAACTAATGGCGTTTTTCCAGATTTCGTCAATTTCTTAGAAAATCTCTAAAAAGTTGACGAGATCACTACAGGTAATTCGAGTAAGATAAATGTAAGAAAACGGTATCAAAAGAATAAATCAACCATTTAAAAGGAGAGAGAAACATGGCAGAGAAAAACTATATTATGGCAATCGATCAAGGAACTACAAGCTCAAGAGCAATTATTTTTGACCGCAACGGACAAAATGTCGGTAGTTCGCAAAAGGAATTTCCCCAATATTTTCCAAAATCTGGTTGGGTAGAACACAATGCCAATGAAATCTGGAACTCTGTTCAATCAGTTATCGCGGGAGCCTTTATCGAATCTGGGATTCGACCTGAAGCAATCGCCGGAATCGGGATTACCAACCAACGGGAAACAACAGTTGTTTGGGATAAAAATACCGGTCAACCGATCGCCAATGCGATCGTTTGGCAATCGCGCCAATCTTCTCCGATTGCTGACCAATTGAAAGCCGACGGACATACAGACATGATCCATGAAAAGACAGGGTTAGTGATCGATGCTTACTTCTCTGCTACGAAAATCCGCTGGCTGCTTGATAATGTGGAAGGTGCACAAGAAAAAGCAGAGAATGGGGATCTACTATTCGGTACCATTGATTCGTGGCTTGTCTGGAAACTGACAGATGGGCAAGTCCATGTGACGGATTACTCCAATGCGAGTCGGACCATGCTTTATAACATCCATCGTTTAGAATGGGATCAAGAAATTTTGGATTTGTTAAATATTCCAGCATCCATGTTGCCGGAAGTCAAAAGCAACTCCGAAGTTTACGGCCATACTCGCAGCTATCATTTTTATGGCAGTGAAGTACCGATTGCTGGGATGGCAGGGGACCAACAGGCTGCTCTCTTTGGGCAAATGGCTTTTGAAAAAGGCATGATCAAAAATACGTACGGTACAGGGGCGTTTATCGTTATGAATACCGGAGAGGAACCACAATTATCCGACAATGATCTGTTGACCACGATCGGCTATGGAATCAATGGTAAAGTATACTACGCATTGGAAGGTAGTATTTTTGTTGCCGGCTCAGCGATCCAATGGTTGCGGGATGGCTTACGTATGATCGAGACGTCTCCGCAATCTGAAGAATTAGCGGCAAAAGCGACTGGCGACAATGAAGTCTATGTCGTACCAGCCTTTACGGGATTAGGTGCACCTTATTGGGATTCTGATGCTCGGGGAGCAGTTTTTGGCTTGACCCGCGGGACAACGAAAGAAGACTTCGTGCGGGCGACTTTGCAGGCTGTCGCTTATCAATCGAAGGATGTCATCGATACCATGAAAAAAGATTCAGGGATCGATATCCCATTGTTGAAAGTGGATGGCGGGGCTGCTAAAAATGATCTTTTGATGCAATTCCAAGCAGATATCTTAGATATTGAAGTACAACGGGCAGCCAATCTTGAAACGACAGCACTGGGGGCGGCTTATTTAGCTGGCTTGGCCGTCGGCTTCTGGAAAGACCTCGACGAATTGAAAGCAATGGCAGAAGATGGTCAACTCTTTACACCAGAAATGCCAGCTGATGAACGTGAGAACCTTTATGAAGGATGGAAACAAGCAGTGGCAGCGACTCAGATGTTTAAATTCAAAGTGAAGAAAGAAGGCGAGTAAGCCATGACTTTTTCTTATAAAGATCGGCAACAAGCCCTAGCAGAAGCAAAAAATACGACCTATGATGTATTGATCATTGGTGGCGGAATCACTGGTGCTGGAGTCGCCGTGCAAACGGCAGCTGCCGGCATGAAAACGATTTTGGTAGAAATGCAGGATTTTGCTGAAGGAACCTCCTCTCGTTCGACGAAACTGGTTCATGGGGGCATCCGCTATTTGAAAACATTTGATGTCGAAGTTGTGGCAGATACAGTGAGGGAACGAGCGATCGTGCAACAGATCGCTCCCCATATTCCTAAACCAGATCCCATGCTTTTACCTATCTACGATGAGCCCGGTGCAACCTTCAATCTTTTTTCTGTCAAGATTGCCATGGATTTGTATGATCGTCTGGCAAATGTAACAGATAGTAAATATGCCAATTATACGTTGACGAAAGAAGAAGTATTGGAACGAGAACCGCAACTGCAACATGAGAACTTGACCGGAGGCGGAGTCTATCTGGATTTCCGCAACAACGATGCCCGTTTAGTGATCGAAAATATCAAACGGGCCCATCAAGATGGTGCTGCAATGATCAGCAAAGCCAAAGTTGTCGGTATGCTTCATGATGAACAAGGAAAAATCAATGGTGTTCAAGTAGAAGATCAATTAACGAAAGAACAATTCGCCATCCATGCGAAAGTTGTGATCAATACCACTGGACCATGGTCTGATATCGTTCGAGAATTAGATAGCAATGATAACTTACCGCCGCAAATGCGCCCAACCAAAGGTGTCCATTTAGTGGTGGATCGTGAAAAGCTGAAAGTACCTCAGCCAACTTATTTTGATACTGGCAAGAATGATGGTCGGATGGTTTTTGTGGTTCCTAGGGAGAACAAGACGTATTTTGGTACGACAGATACGGATTACACGGGCGATTTTTCCCATCCGACTGTTACGCAAGAAGACGTCGATTATCTTTTAGAGATCATCAACCATCGCTTTCCAGAAGCTGCGATCCAACTGGATGATATTGAAGCTAGCTGGGCGGGGTTACGCCCGCTGATCACGGCTAATGGCGGTTCTGATTACAACGGCGGAGCTAAGAGCAAACTTTCGGATGAAAGCTTTGATCAAATCGTGCAAACTGTAGAAGCGTATTTGGACGATCACCGCAAACGCCCGCAAGTCGAAAGGGCGATCAAACAAGCAGAGGAACGTCTAGAAGCCAGCAGTGTGGATCCTTCACAAGTTTCTCGGGGCAGCAGCTTGGAAATGTCTCAAGACGGACTGTTGACACTGGCCGGGGGCAAGATTACAGATTATCGGTTAATGGCTGAAGGCGCCGTCAAACGAATCAATGAATTACTGGCTGCAAAAGGGCAGCAGTTTGAATTAGTGGATTCCACGCGTTATCCGGTGTCTGGCGGCGAAATTGATCCGACCAATGTCGAGGACGAACTGGCGCAATTGGCGAAAACCGCCGAAGCTGCCGGTTTTTCCCCTGAAGATGCGCGATACTTGGCCGATCTTTACGGTTCAAACTTACCGATAGTCCTTACCTATAAAACCACGTTTGCGGGGCTGGACGAAAAAGAAAGCACGGCATTGAATTATGCCTTGCAAGAAGAACTGGTTCTGACCCCTGTGGATTATTTATTGCGACGAACCAATCATGTTCTCTTTATGCGAGATACGTTGGATCAGATCAAAGTTGGTGTGATCGATGCAATGGCGGATTATTTTGAATGGACAGCTGCAGACAAGCAAATGTATGCCGAAGAATTGGATCAAGTAATTGCGGAATCAGATTTGAGTGCCTTAAAAGGAGGAGAATGATATGAGTGATGCAACACAAATCTTTAGTGAATTTCTGGGAACGGCAATTTTAGTTTTACTGGGGGATGGTGTTTGTGCGGCAGTCAACCTTAAAAAGAGTAAAGCAGAAGCTTCCGGCTGGATCGTGATCGCGACAGGCTGGGCAACAGCTGTGACGATTGCTGTTTATGCCTCTGGTTTCATGGGACCTGCCCATTTGAACCCTGCTGTAACGTTGGGAATGGCAATGACGGGTAATTTTTCTTGGGGATTGGCGGTACCTTTCATGTTAGCACAGTTAGCAGGCGGGATCGTCGGTGCAATTCTTGTTTGGCTCAATTACTTGCCGTTATGGGATGAAACAGAAGATCAAGGCGCTATTTTAGGGACATTTGCCACTGGACCTGCCGTTCGTAACTTAGCCGCGAATACGATGACCGAAGTGATCGGTACGTTTGTTTTAGTATTTGGCTTGTTGGCATTTGGTGCAAATACCTTTACGGATGGCTTGAACCCAATCGTAGTCGGAATCTTGATTTTGGCGATCGGTCTTTCTTTAGGCGGACCGACAGGATATGCCATCAACCCAGCTCGAGATTTAGGTCCGCGGATCGCCCATCAAATTTTGCCCATCAAAAATAAAGGAACATCTGACTGGGGATATGCGTTTGTACCAATCATTGGACCTTTTATCGGTGCAGCATTGGCAGCCGGACTATTCATGATTTTACCGCTCTAATTGACTCATTGATCTTTTAAACGATAGCGATCTGCTAGATGGCTATCGTTTCTTTTTTTTGATAAATTCCTTCGTTTGATTGAATTCTTCCAGCGAAAGTGGTTAAATAAAGAAGCTGAAAAAAGAGCAAAGGAGCATGTATGTGAAAAAAATTTTGCGTGTTTGTTTATGGCTTGTCGGTATTCTAGTAACACTAGCACTAGTCGTACTGATTGCTTTTCAAGTGTCGCCTCGTCCAGGGGCCTATCTGATTGGAAAAATGTTTAATGACGAGGTGAAGATCACAGATGAAACCGCGTATCAAAAAAGTTTGCCTCATGTGACGGTAAAAAATGATCTGACCTATACTTCTGACTATGATCGTAGTACATTTGACCTCTATTATCCCCAAGGTGCTTCGAAAGTACCAGTTGTTTTCTGGGTGCATGGTGGTGGTTACGTCGGTGGTGATAAGGAAGGGGCCAAAGAATTTGCGACCTACTTAGCAGATCGCGGACAAGTGGCAGTGGTTTCATTGAACTATGAGTGGGCTCCTAGTCTAGAATACCCAGGGCAAGTCAAACAAATCAATCAAGCCTATCAATCGATCAAGAAAGAGGCAGCGCAATATCCAATGTTAGACTTTAAAAAAGTCATTTTTGGTGGAGACTCTGCCGGCTCACAGATTGCTGGGCAATTCTTAGCGATCCAAACCAATTCGGATTACGCCAAAGATATGAAGATGACGCAAGTGATCCCATCAGGAGATATAAAAGGATTCATTTCTTATTGCGGACCTGTTGACTTGAAGCAAATGGCTCATCAAACTTCTGATGATCGCTTCATGAAATTCTTTGTTAAAACAGTCGCGTGGTCTTTATTAGGAACCAAAGATTGGAAAAACAGTAAGGAATTGCAGCAAGTGTCATTAGTCAATAAATTGACCAAAGAACTTCCGCCAACCTATATCACGGATGGCAATGCCTATTCTTTCCAGGATCAAGGAATCGCTTTTGATCAGAAGCTTCAAGAGCTAGATGTGCCAGTTAAATCTCTCTTTTACAAAGATGTTCCTGAGGCAGTCAATCATGAATACCAATTTGATTATTCGCTAGAAGAATCAAAGAAATGTTTGGATGAAACCCTCGACTTCCTTAAAAATGTGATGCTGTAAGGCTTCAAAACGCGAAAAAAAGTTGACCCTAATAAAAGGTCAACTTTTTTTAATCTCCTAGACCGATGAAATAGTCATCATCTTTCATTGCTTCTACCGTTCCTAATAGATAGCCATTCCCCACTTGAGAGAAGAAATCGTGATTGCTGGTTCCGGTAGAGATACCATTCATTACGATCGGATTGACATCATTGGCCGTATCTGGAAACAGGGGATCTTGGCCTAAGTTCATCAATGCTTTGTTTGCATTGTAGCGCAAGAAGGTTTTGACTTCTTCCGTCCAGCCGATCGCGTCATACAATTCTTCGGTGTACCGTTCTTCATTTTCATACAATTCATACAACAAATCGTACATCCAGTCCTTCAAACGCTGTTGTTCTTCTTCAGGAAGCTCATTGAAACCTAATTGGAATTTGTAGCCGATATACGTTCCATGTACCGATTCATCACGGATAATCAGTTTAATGATCTCTGCAACGTTAGCCAATTTATTATTGCCTAAATAATAGAGCGGTGTATAAAAACCGGAATAAAAAAGAAACGTTTCTAGAAAAACACTCGCAATTTTCTTTTCAAGGGGAGTCCCGTTCTTATAGATCTCATTGATACGTTCTGCTTTTTTTTGCAGATAGGGATTCGTATTGGTCCATTCAAAGATTTCATCGATCTCGGCTTTTGTATTCAATGTGCTAAAGATAGAAGAATAACTTTTGGCATGGACAGATTCCATGAATTGAATATTGTTCAAAACAGCTTCTTCATGGGGCGTGCGTACGTCTTTACGCAGCTGATCCATTCCGCTTTCTGATTGAACCGTATCGAGCAGTGTTAGCCCGCCAAATACATAACCAACCGTTGTTTTTTCTAGATCTGAAAGTGTCCGCCAATCATCTAAATCATTGGATAATGGAATACGCGTATCTAGCCAGAATTGTTCTGTCAGCTTTTCCCAAGTTGATTTATCGATGATGTCTTCAATCGCATTCCAGTTGATTGCTTCATAATAAGTTTTGCCCATCTTAGGTTCCTCCAATAGTAGTCTTGATACCAGAGACAAGAACAAAAGGAGCCTACCTGATTGTCAGTCGCAAATGCCTTCAACCTTTCGGGAGGATCTCTAATCCATCTCGATCATGCTTTGGTGAAGACATTTGATTCAATCAGGTAGTTTTTTTGTTCTTAGTCAGTGCTTAGCTTAGCGTGCGTGATTAAATCACACAGCTTTCGCATTGATTGCTGCCGATTTCTTCTGCGTCATCCGTAAAGGTCCGTACATAATAAATCGATTTGATCCCTTTATGGAACGCATAATGACGCAGAATGTTCAAGTCACGGGTTGTCTGTTTACTGGTTTCTTTCCATTCATAGAGCCCTTCTGGAATATCTGAGCGCATGAAGAGGGTCATACTCATTCCTTGATCCACGTGTTTTTGTGCAGTTGCATAAACATCGATAACTTTACGCATATCCATATCATAGGCTGAGCGATAGTAACCAATCGTATCATTGCTCAAGTAAGGTGCAGGATAGTAAATCTTCCCAATTTTCTTTTCTTGCCGTTCTTCGATCATTCGTGTGATTGGATGGATACTCGCACTTGTATCATTGATATAAGAGATAGAACCATTTGGCGCAACGGCTAAACGGTTTTGGTGGTACAAGCCGTCTTTTTTGACTGCTTCTGCCAATGCGGCCCAATCTTCTCCAGAAGGAATAAAGACACCGTCGAACAACGCTTTGATTTTGTCTGATTTTGGTTGGTAATCCCCTGTGATATAGTCTGTGAAATAGCTGCCATCCGCATAAGCTGATTTCTCAAAGTTATGGAACACTTCGCCCCGTTCTTTGGCGATGTTATTGCTTTCTACAAGTGTCCAGTAGTTGAGCAACATAAAGTATAAGTCTGTGAATTCTAATGATTCAGGAGAACCATATTCCATTTGATTCTTCGCAAAATAGGTATGCAAGCCCATTGCACCTAAACCAATCGTATGGTTCAACGCATTTCCATTTTGAATAGAAGGAACAACGTCGATGTCAGAAGCATCTGTAACAAAAGTCAATGCGCGGGTCATGGCACGGACGGATTTTCCAAAATCAGGACTGTCCATCAAATTGACGATGTTTGTTGAACCAAGATTGCAACTAATGTCGGTGCCAAGCACTTCATATTCTTGTTTGCCGTTGATTACAGAAGGTTCTTGAACTTGCAGGATCTCTGAACAAAGGTTACTCATAATGATTTTGCCATCGATTGGGTTGGAACGATTGGCGGTATCAATATTGATGATGTAAGGATAGCCAGATTCTTGCTGCAATTTCGAAATTTCATTTTCAAGGTCCCGAGCTTTGATTTTTGTTTTACGAATGTTAGGATTCATGACTAAATTGTCGTATTCTTTTGTGATGTCGATGTAAGAGAACGGAATACCGTATTCTTTTTCGACACTGTATGGGCTGAATAAATACATGTCTTCATTTTTACGGGTCAATTCATAGAATTTATCAGGAACGATCACACCAAGAGAAAGAGTCTTGACCCGGATTTTTTCATCCGCATTTTCTTTTTTGGCAGATAGGAAACTGATGATGTCTGGATGGAACACGTTGAGATAAACGACACCAGCACCTTGCCGCTGCCCGAGTTGATTGGAGTAGCTAAAGCTATCTTCGAACAATTTCATGACCGGCATCACACCACTGGCAGCGCCTTCGTAGCCTTTGATTGGCGCACCAGCTTCCCGTAGGTTAGACAACGTGATTCCCACGCCGCCGCCGATTCGAGAAAGTTGCAATGCGGAATTGATCCCCCGACCGATTGCGTTCATATCGTCGGTCAACTGGATCAGGAAACAAGAAACCAATTCGCCTCGACGTTTGCGGCCAGCATTCAAAAAAGAAGGTGTTGCCGGCTGATAACGCTGATAGATCATTTCATCAGCCAAAGCCAAAGCTAATTCTTCATCTCCATCTGCAAAATAGAGGGCATTGAATGCTACACGGTCCTCATAGCTTTCCAAATAGGCTGTTCCATCATTAGTTTTCAATGCATATTGAGAATAAAATTTGTACGCTGCCATGAAGGACTTGAAGGTAAAATGCTGTTCCGACAGAAACTGATAAAGTTCTTCGATAAACGCAGGACGATACTTACGAATGAAAGCTTCTTCTAAGTAGTCATGTTCAATCAAGTAATCGATTTTGTCAGTGACTGAATCGAAAGTCATCGTATTTGGCTCAACATTTTCTTTGAAAAAAGCCGCCAGGGCTTCTTTATCTTTGTGTAGAGGGATCTGTCCATCAACGGGGCGGTTGATTTCATTGTTCAATTTAAAATAGCTTACATCTTTGATTTCTTTCAAGCTCATAAAAAGCAACCTCTTTCCTTGTTTTGATCGTATAAAAAAGGATCTGCAGGTCTTGACGACTGACAAATCCTCCAAAAACACATTGGTTAAGTTACTGCTTAGCTGGCCAATTGACGTAATTGATCCGGACGGAAGCCAATGATTGTTTGTGCATCAGAAGTGATGATCGGAACGCTTTGGAATCCTTGTTCTTTCAAAAACTCAATTGCTTCAGGCTGGTTGTCAATATTGATTTCTTCAAAAGAAATATGATTATCGCTTAAAAAGCGTTTTGCCATTTTACATTGCATACAGTTGTTTTTTGAAAATAGTTTAATATTCATAATGATTTCCTCCGAGTCAGTAGTAGTTATAAATCTAGTATAAATAAGTCTTGGAGAAAGTCAACGGAAAAACACTATATCTAGTGCTTGTGAAAATTACATACACAATTTATAGTGTTTAGCCAGTTTTTATACAGCCAAAAAAAGCTGATTTTTCCTAGAAAATCGCGATTTATAGCCAAAAAGATCCGAGAATATGCAATGGATGTGAGTAAAAAAAAATCGAATTGTGAACGAACTTTCAAGTTCCTCTGTGAAACAGATTGACTTTAGTCCTAAATCGCTCTATTATAATGATAATCATTCTCAATTGAACGAATAAATAATAGGAATCTTTCACAAGAGGAGGAAGAAAGCATGAAAATGGCGCAAACAGAGGCTTCCAGAATATACCAAATCGAAGCGATCACGACACCAAAGAACGTCACGGCGCATTTAAATGATTTGGGTCTTCGGGTAGGCGTTGACATTCTCATGGTTCAAAAAAACTGTAAAAGCGGCATCATCTTGCATCGGGACAACCGGATCGCATTGGATGCCAGCGTCATGGAGCAGATTGACGTGTCCGAAAGACAACAGCAGACGGTTTTGACTTCTCTAGATCAATTACATGTAGGAGAGCAGGGCAAGGTGGTAAAAATTGCAACGACTGGTGCTTTGCGGCGGCGATTGATGGATATGGGGATCACCAAGAATGTGCCGATTCATATCGTGAAACTAGCGCCACTAGGTGATCCGATCGAGATTCGCTTAAGAGGGTATGAATTGTCGCTGAGAAAACAAGAAGCAGCTTTCGTCTTTGTTGAAAAAGGAGTAGAGGAATGACCTATCAATTCGCATTAGTCGGCAATCCCAATAGCGGCAAAACTAGCACCTTCAACCAACTGACGGGGGCCAAGCAAACCGTTGGGAACTGGCCGGGAGTGACAGTCGAACGAAAATCAGGAAAGCTCCGTAAAGCCAAAGAAATCACGATCCAGGATTTGCCGGGTATCTATTCATTGTCTCCTTATACTCCTGAAGAAGTGATCTCGAGAAATTATTTGGCAGAAGCCCCCATCGATGCGGTTTTAGATATCGTTGATGGAACGAACTTGGAGCGGAATCTCTACCTCACTTTACAATTGTTGGAAATGGGTCTGCCTACAATAGTGGGAATCAATATGATCGATCTTTTAAAGCGCAAAGGGATCCAGATCAACTTTGAGAAGCTAGCCTATGGCTTAGGCGTACCGGTTGTGGGAATCAGTGCCTTGAAACAACAGGGACTGAATAAGCTGATCGATGCTGCAAAGAAAAGAGCAGGAAATGGTCAGTCAAGCGTCATCTACGATTCACGTTTAGAGGCGGCTTTAGCAGAGATCATTGGTCTATTGCCAACTGAAATTCCCGAGAGCAAACGACGCTGGATTGCTGTCAAGCTGTTTGAAGGTGACGAATTGATTCGTCAACAAGTCGCTTTGACTCCGAGCGATGAAAAAGAATTAGCGGAAATCATTAAAATCACGGAAATGATTTTTGATGAGCAAAGCGATGCAATTATAGTAAACGAACGGTATGGATTCATTCAACAATTGTTAGCTTTAGCAACAGTCAAGGAAGAAGAGTACCGCTTGTCCTTAAGCGACAAAATCGACCGTGTGTTGACCCACCGCCTACTGGCACTACCGATTTTTGCCCTTTTCATGTGGGGAATCTACTTCTTATCCATCCAATCGATCGGTACGATGGGCACCGACTGGGTCAATGATGTCCTGTTTGGCAGCTTAGTCCCGGATATTCTGCAGCAGCTGATGAACCAATGGCAAGTAGCCCAATGGCTGCAGGAATTGATCCAAGATGGGATCGTGGCGGGTGTCGGGGCTGTCCTTGGATTTGTTCCACAAATTTTTGTGCTCTTTTTCTGCTTGGCGTTATTAGAAGATTGCGGCTACATGGCACGCATCGCTTTTGTGATGGATCGCTTGTTCCGCAAGTTTGGTTTGTCAGGAAAGTCTTTCATTCCGATGCTGATCGCTACTGGCTGTGGTGTACCTGGGGTCATGGCCAGCCGGACTATTGAAAATGAAAAAGATCGCCGTTTGACGGTCATGGTCACGACATTTATGCCTTGTTCTGCAAAGCTGCCGATCATTGCACTGATTTCCGGGGCGTTCTTTCCCAGCAGTTCATGGGTCGCACCTTCTGCGTATTTCATTGGGATGGGGGCCATTATTTTATCAGGTATCGCATTGAAAAAGACTGCTCTCTTTGCCGGCGACCCAGCACCCTTCATCATGGAGCTGCCTGCCTATCATTTGCCGCAACTAGGAACCGTGTTGAAAAGTGCGATTGATCGGGCCGTAGCCTTCATCAAAAAAGCCGGAACGATCATCTTCGTTGCATGTATCTTTATCTGGTTTACTTCTAGCTACAACTTTACCTTTGATCGAGTGGGGGAAGAAGAAAGCATCTTAGCCTTTTTCGGCCGTTTGTTAGCACCGATTTTTGCGCCACTAGGCTGGGGCACTTGGCGAGGTGCCGTGGCGACCATTACAGGATTGGTGGCAAAAGAAAATGTCATCGGGACTTTTGGGATTTTGTACGGCCAAAGTGGGGTTTCTGAAACCGGTACAGAGATCTGGCAAGTGCTGCGAGGCGATTACACCCCAGTAGCCGCCTACTCCTTTTTGATTTTTAACTTATTGTGTGCCCCTTGTTTTGCGGCCATCGGCGCGATCCATCGTGAAATGGGGGATAGCAAGTGGACTTGGTTGGCTATTAGTTACCAGTGTGGACTGGCTTATTGTGCAAGTCTGATTGTTTACCAATTCGGGCATATCTTCTTTGAAGGAGGGCAACTGACAGTAGGAACCTTGGCAGCGTTGATTGTTCTTGGTTTGTTGCTGTTTGCTCTGATAAAGAGACCCCAACAAAAAAATTCACCACTATTACAAGTAGTCGGAGAAGTAGTAGGAGGCGAAAAATGATTGCAACGATTCTTTTAAGTCTAGTGATCTTTGGCTATGCAGGAAAAGTGCTTTATCGAATGGTCAAAAAAGGCAGTTGTTCTGATTGCCATCAAAGCTGTCCAGTAAAGCAAGAAGAGAAAATCTAAAAATTATCCATGAATCTAACGCCAGTTTTATGGCTCTATAATTTATGGGACTGATGAATCAGAATTGATTCTTCAGCCCCATTTTTATTTTAGGTATTAAAAAACAT
>NZ_JBDGBK010000079.1:0-15959 GCF_040910045.1 Enterococcus sp. RTP21361st1_A6_RTP21361_211029
TGCTAAGCCAACTGATTGAGAATTAGAAACAATCTGCAGTAGGGAAGAATCATTTACACAAAATTATTGACGCTCCCATGGCTAAAAATACTACAAAATAAATAAACAAAAGGAAATAATAAAAAATCTGGAACAGAAGCTTACACATTCTGTTCCAGATTTTGGTTGATGAAAATTCACATTTTTCAATTCTTATAAGCTATTTAAATCACTTTCTTACTGAACAAAGTTCTAATTTATCAACTTACTTGTAAAAACTATTTTTTCCTTAATAAATCAAGAAACGGATTTGCCTTAAATAGAGTAGTAATTGTTAAATAAATAGGCAAAGCAATAGTAAACTGTATCATATTATTCAAAATACTACTTGATAAATTGCTTGTTAAATAACGTGTTACTATACACATAAGCATTCCGCCTAGCAAAAAGATTCCAATTTTACGATATTCGAATTTAAAATCTGTACTTTTTAGAAAAGATTTGGTTCTTACAAAAGTTTTCATGGTTTAATCCCGCCTAAAAATATCTCTCGTATAAACTTTTTCTTTTACTTTAGCTAAAGCTGACTCCATACGATTTGACACAATCACATCTGACATATTCTTGAATTCGTCAAAATCTTTGATTACCCGTGAATGATAGAATGTCTCTTCATCTAGTGTTGGTTCATAAACTATGACTTCGATCCCTTTTGCTTTGATACGTTTCATTACACCTTGGATAGATGAATACCGAAAGTTGTCAGAATTTGCCTTCATTGTTAAACGATAGATTCCTACAGTTTTAGGTTTTTTCGCTAAAATTTGTTCTGCAATAAAATCTTTTCTTGTCGTATTTGCATCTACAATTGCACTGATGATATTGCTTGGAACATTTTCATAGTTTGCTCTTAGCTGCTTTGTATCTTTAGGCAAACAATATCCTCCGTAACCAAATGAGGGATTATTGTAGTGAGAGCCAATTCGAGGATCTAATCCTACGCCCTCAATGATTTGTTTTGTGTTCAATCCTCGAGATTCAGCATAAGTATCTAATTCATTAAAGTATGCAACGCGTAAAGCAAGATAAGTGTTTGAAAACAACTTGATTGCTTCCGCTTCAGTAGGATGGGTCAACAGAACTGGCACATCTTGATCTAAAGCATTCCGTTCAAACATATCTGCTATTTCTTGCCCTCTATCAGAACACTCTCCTACAACAATTCGAGAAGGATGTAAGTTATCGTATAATGCCTTTCCTTCTCTTAAAAACTCTGGGGAAAAAATAATATTCTCTGTTTTAAATTTTGCTTTTAATTCTAATGTATATCCTACAGGAACAGTGGA
Source organism: Enterococcus sp. RTP21361st1_A6_RTP21361_211029 (assembly GCF_040910045.1). Lineage (NCBI taxonomy): Bacteria > Bacillati > Bacillota > Bacilli > Lactobacillales > Enterococcaceae > Enterococcus > Enterococcus sp. RTP21361st1_A6_RTP21361_211029. The sequence goes on from NZ_JBDGBK010000079.1 coordinate 1,326, forward strand.
CTTGATAATAAAAGTTGCATCTGGTCGAATGATCAGTGCTTTTTCAATAACATCTTCAACAGTGGAAGTATTAAAGTAATTTTTCTTTTCGTCGTAATCTGTTGGTGTAGCAATGATCAAGTAATCACCAAAAAGTACAGCTTTCTCGAAATCTTTAGTAAATTCCACATTTAAATCATCCCGTTCGAGAGACTCGTGAACTTCTTTATCCTCTAAAGGTGATTGTCTGTTTCTTAGCATATCGATCTTTTCCTCAACGATATCATATGCTTTAATATCTTCGTGCTGGCTAAGTACTAAAGCGTTGGCTAGGCCAACGTATCCAAGTCCAAAAACTGAAATATTCATCTATTTACTCCTTATATAACATCCACATATTTTAAGTTTTTTTTTCTATATAAAAATTTCCTATTAAACACAATAAAATTATCTTAAAAATTGCAATGACTACATTTGCTATACAAAAACCTAATAAACCTGATATATTTACCCCTAATATAGATAATCCAAAATATAAAAACACGTGTATTATTTGGATGTTTAGTTGCCATTTGATAGGACAGAATTTTAATATCATCGGTTGTATCATTCCTGCAGATGTATTCAATATTGCAGCAAGATTAGCTAGGTTTATAAATACACTTATTTCATCTGACAATGATGGATATAACATACTTATTATAGGATAGGCTGTTGGGATTGAAATCGCAAAAAAAATAATACAGATTAGAAAATTTATAATATTAGTTTTCCAAAACATTTTTTTCGAAATAATATCAGTAGACGAAAATGTGCTTAATAATACATTTGAAACAGGTCCTATACCCATTCCAATAATTTTTCCAAACAATGATGCAGCAAAATAGGTAGCAACTGCATTTGCACCTAAAATTGGAAATAAAAAAAGTCTATCAGCATAAGTTATAATACTTATCATAGCAGAAGAAATAGAAATTGTTGCTACTTTATTAAACGTCTTATTCCAATAATCACTACTTTTTTTTCGTTCTCTCCAAAAATAAGTTGTTTGTAATTCATAAATAACTGTAAATAACATGCCTATAGTTAATATAAGAAGCCACTGATTGACAAATAAAAATATAAAAATACCTATTGCATAGCCTAAAGTCAAGCATAAATTACTTTTCATAAGTAATAGAAAATCCATATTTATGTTATACTCAGAGCTTAAATACAGATTAAGAAATCCCAATATAATATATATATTAAGTAATATAAATAATACATAAGAGATCTTTATTTTAAAAATAAGCAGGATCAAACTAATCACAGGAACAATTATTATTACCATTATTTTAAACATCTTATTATAATTTTCTGTAATTTTTTTATCCATATAAAAACTATTCATAATTACTCTAGTATTATTTATCCCTATACCAAATATTTGAATAATAACATTAGCTATACTTATGATAGTAAGAATTGTACCATATTGACCAACAGTATAGTTTTTTGCAATTAAAGGTAAAATTATTAGTTGAAGAAATAACATAGGTATAGAATTAGCAAATATATTATAAACAGAATTCTTCAGAAAATTTTTACTCATTTTTATCTCCTATCTGATTTTTAGGTATTAACCATATAACTATACATATAATAAGAAAACCATGCGTTAATAAAACCGTAAAAAAAGAAGAGCTTATAAAAGTATACGCTGAGGTAATAATTGTAGCTATCAATATTTTAAATTGCAATCCTCCGCAACATCCATCTAATAATTTGAGCATAATAATTATAGATAATGGAAGGAATATTATTCCTAGTAAACCTATATTGGAATAGGCATCTGAAAACAAACCATTATTTGCTAATAAATTTTCTGAACCTAAGTACTGTTTTCCAATAATTTGTGGTATAGACTCACTATAGGGAGAATTGATTCCAACTCTACCTATTATTCCCTGTCTAAAGAAGTCTTTTTCATTAAATCTAAAAAAATCAAAATAATAAATATTCAAAAGACTAGGAACAAACATAGCTCTTCTAATAAAAAAAGTAATAATATTTATAGATCCTCCTATTAATGGTTCAATAATTGAAAGGAAAGTTATACCTAAAATAGAAAAAGTAAAAGTATACATATATATTTTTTTAAATGCAAAATAAATTATATAAGTAATAACAATAGAAAATAACGTAGACTTTGATCCATCAATAGAGAAAGCTAAAAATTGTAAAAAAATTAAAAAGAATGCCCATGCTTTCCTCTTTATACTATAAAAATAAATTGATATTATTGGTAAAACTACTTTAGCAGACGAAAATAGATAAACAAAAATTAGAGGAAGATTCAAATCTTTTACCTCATCTCTAAGAGAATAGACATTCAGAAGATCAAAATTTAATCTAAAATTCGTATATTTTCCTGATAAAAATAAAATAAATAAAGTGAACGCCATTACTATCACTAAAATAAGCTTATTACCCAGTTCGCCTTTAATATGTGGTGGTAAAATTATTGGAACTATATTATTAAATATAATCATTGCAATCCAATAACAAATAAATAATACAATGAATAAAAGAGGCTGCGGCATAAAACTAAATAACACTAAACTTGGTACAAAATTTACTAATAAAAAAATTAATAAAATCGCTTGACTAACAGTTTCTTTTTTATAAAGTGCTAAAATTTGAGGTATAAACAAAACATATATTATCCAAAATAAAAAATAACTACTTATATCAATCCTATTAAGGAAACCACTATATCCAAATACAGGAATAATAAAATAAAAATAAATTATCTCTAATAAAAATTTGTATACAATCAAAGCTATTATATTAATGCTTTTTTTATTCATAATTTACCTTCTTTGTCTTTTTATACAAAGTTAATCCAGACTTATTAAATTCTATTCCTTTTTCAAACATATCTTTTGCATTACAGCAGTATCCTCTTAAATAACCTATATTATACTTGGCATGTGGAGTCTGTTTCACTAATTTTTTTATAATTTTATTATTATTTTGAAAAAAATCTTTACGTACCAAGATTTCTTTCTCTATATGTTTACCTTCTTTTGTTATTATGTTTGTATTTATATATTTTTTAAACACGTTTTGATAACTATTTTCATTTTTGAATAAAAAAAAGGTTATATAATGAATAAACGAAATCTTTATCGGATATTTTCCAATTCCTAAACATAGTATTTTCCCGTCATTTAACAATAAATCATAAAATGGTGAGTTTTCGTCAAAAGGATTTATAGATTTAACATGTTTATCCTTATATTTAATTTTTGTTTTTTTTGATTGGAAGTATGAAACTGAAAAGTAGGCGTCTAAACTTCTAATTACTCCATCCATCTGAGAAAAATATTTAGAGATCTTTCCCGATACTGATACTGTATTATTGACATCAAATATCGTTTTATTACTTCCATACCCCGGCATCATTAAAACTCCATCTTCTCCTATTGTTTCTAATATACAATTTATTATTTTGGCTTCATCTATATCTGGGAATTCAAAAAAACTTTTAATTGAACTATGTAAAAATACATAGTCTCCATTTTCTATACCCAACTTTTTTATTAGAGAACAAAAATCTTCATTGCTGAATTTTCTTCTACTCATTTTAATAGCAATATTTTTTTTTCTTCTTTCGATAGTATCAATAATTGATTCAGATTTTCTTGATTTTAAGAACTTTCTTATGTACATACGTAAAATATATTTCATTGATTTATCCTAGTTTCTCCTTATATTTTTATTTAGAATTTTTAGGGTAATTCTATAAACCAATTTGCTTGTAGCTTCTATTTCTACTTAATAAAATTTTATTGCAATTCTCACAATTGCATATTACTTTAATCTTTTTAAATACATTGCTCCTTGTAACATAGTTTTTACTTTTTCTTTTTCAGACAATACACTATTGAAATTTTTTGCTCTTCTTAACCAAAATTGCAGTATTAAAAACAAATAGTAATTTTTACTTATAGCATAATAAAGCGCACCTCGATCAAAAAAATATTCTTTATTATATCCAGAAAACCAAGAAGAACTTTCATTATATACATCAGCGATTATCTTATTATAACTATATACTTTTAATTTTTTTTTTAGTACATCAGTAATAAATAAGCTATCTTCACCTGAAAGAAAACGTGCTCCACCACCAAAAAGAAGTGAAAAATATATATTATTGTTTAATAAGATATCCCTTTTAAAAGTAAACGTCACTGTTCCGTATCTAAAAGAATTAAAAAACTTTACTCTTCCGTCTCTTTTTACTCTATGTTTTATTTCATCACCATTATGAACTCTCACATCGAAAACAATCATATCTGCATCTGGATATTTCGAGTAAGCATCATTAATGATTTTTTCATAACCATCTACAAAAACTTCATCTTCGTCAGCCATTATAACGATATCGTCAGAAGCCCTCATCAAAGCATTATTACGACTGCGTCCTACACCTTTTTCAGACATAGAATAGAATTTCCAAGTTTTGTCATCGAATATTTGTTGTTTATATGAAAAATTTCCTGATATATCTGGAGTTTGATTAATGATAATTGCATTTGTTTGAATATTCATTTTTTTGAATAAAGACATATCTTTATTCATACTTGATACTAGAACTTCCATATGATTAATCTACCTCGTACTTTCTGCTTTTTCCCAAAATGGTTTAGATTTTCCAGTACTCTCTCTGTAAGCACCAATTAGTTGAGCTAATATTGTCATTACGTAGTAAGAAATAAATTTTAAATATTTATTATTTAAATTTCGAGCAACTAATGCTAGTAGATATATTATTAACTGTACAATAAACAAAAAAACATATATTGAGTTAGAATCGGTAAACGCTAAAATCAAGTTTGTTATAAAGACAATTATATGCATTAGATATAGATTATTTCTAAGTGTTCTATGTGAGAAATAAAAAAGAGTAAATAATCCATGCTTAAAAAAATTATATTTACTAAAATCAACAAAATTAATCATTATTATTTTACGAGACATTCGAATTTTTCTCTTAAATTCATCATTATCAGTTTCACCTGCTTTTTCAAAGGCTATTGCTTTTTCATTGTAAATAGCTTTTTTCCCTAAATTAACAAATTTTGGTGGATATATACTGTCATGACTATAAATTGGATTAATTTTTATATAATCATTTTTTCTAACAGCATATATACTCCCATTACCAGCTGTTATAGAAGCTAAATCTGATTCTATTTTACGCATTCTAAGATCAAGATTCCAATAGGTGGACTCTGACTCACTTGTAGAATTTATTTTGTTATTAGTATAAACTAATTTACCTGCTACATAACCTATTTCTAAGTTTGATAATGATAAAACAAGTTCTTTTACTGATTTTTTTTCTAACATAGAATTAGCATCGGTAAAAACTATAATCTCACCACAGGCTACTTCTACTGCTTCGTCCTGTGCATTTGTTTTTCCTTTTCGTTCTTTAACAACATGTAATTTAACTATTTTCGGGAATTCTGCTACATATCGTTTGACTATTTCATTCGTTTTATCTGTGCTATTATCAGAAGCGATAATAATTTCTAATTTATCCTTCTCATAGTCTAAACTCATCAAATTCAATATTTTTTTTTCAATAATAGAATCTTCATTATGTGCTGGAACTATTACAGACACACTTGGACGGTAACTCTCATCAAATTTGATTTGCTTTTTATGGATAAGTTTATTCAAGAGCTCAAGTAATATAGGATAGCCCACCATTGTATAAATAATTAATATTAAAAATAGATAAAATAAAACTCTCATAATTCCCTCACTTTATTCTTCATTACCAGTAAACTTTTCATTTGTTACACTGGAATTAGATGTTATTCCATCGTGCTTCAATACCTTTTTTATAGTATGCCAAATTATGTTGATGTCTTTTGTAAAAGAATAATCTTCTATATATAAATAATCGTATTCAAACTTTTCTTGCCAACTAATCGCATTTCTTCCATTGACCTGAGCGAGTCCAGTTAATCCTGGTCTCACGTTGTGTCTTTTCCGTTGCTTTTCACTATATAGTGGCAAATACTCCACTAATAACGGACGAGGTCCTACAATCGACATATCACCCTTCAAAATATTCCAAAGTTCTGGTAGCTCATCTAGACTTGTTGCTCTAAGCATTTTCCCAAATTTAGTTAGTCGAATTTCATCAGGTAAATATTCTCCATTGTGGTCTCTTTCGTCAGTCATTGTGCGAAATTTATACATGGAAAAAATTTTTTCACTTTTTCCTGGTCGTTCTTGTTTGAAGATAATTGGAGAACCAAGTTTAATTCTTACTAAAATACCTACAATTAAGATTATCGGTGATAAAACAATGAGAGCGATGCCTGACAATAGGATATCTAAAATTCTTTTTCCAAAAAGCTGATAGAAAGTTTTTTTACGCATCATTGATCACTCTTTTAATCGTGGATACTACATATTTTACATCTTCATCTGTCATCTTTGTATCTGATGGTAAACATACTCCTAAGTCAAATAAAGTTTCTGCTACATCATCGCCAATATAATCATAATTTTTGAAAACAGGTTGTAAATGCATTGGTTTCCATACTGGGCGGGCTTCTATATTATTTTTATCTAACTCATCAATAAGATGATTCGTATTTATTCCCTTTATTGTTATGACACTTAACCAATAATTTGGTTCATTCCAATTATTTTCTGGCATGAATTGTATATTTGACAATTTAGACAATTCGTTTTTATAAAAACTATGAATATATCGTTTTTTCTCAATTCTTTCATTTAAAACTTTCAATTGTCCTCGACCGATACCTGCAACGATATTGCTCATTCGATAATTATAGCCAATTTCATTGTGTTGATAATGGCGTGCCTTCTCACGAGATTGTGTAGCCCAAAATCTCACTTTTTCCACCTTTTCTTTGTCATTAGATACAAGCATTCCGCCACCTGAAGTTGTGATTATCTTATTTCCATTAAAAGAATAAATTCCATAGTCGCCAAATGTACCAGTATATTTTCCTTTATACGTTGTTCCTAATGATTCTGCAGCATCTTCAATTAGAGTAACATCATATTCTTTGCATATTTTAGTAATTTCGTCTAAATTAGCTGATAAACCGTACAAATGTACTACTAATACAGCCTTTGTGTTGGGATATTTTTCTAGTGCTGTTCGCAAATGTTCAGGTTTCATATTCCAAGTTTCGTAATCACTATCAACAAATACAGGTATAGCTCCTTGATAGAGAATTGGATTAGCAGTAGCTGAGAACGTCAAGGACTGACAAATCACTATGTCATCTTTACCGACCCCAGCCGCTTTCAAAGCTAAATGTATAGCTGCTGTTCCAGAAGACAATGCGGCAGCATGACTAGCTCCCACGTATTTTGCTAATTCTTTCTCAAAACCATTCACGTTCGCACCTAAAGGAGCAACCCAATTTGTATCAAATGCTTCTTTTACATACTCTTGTTCATATCCTTCCTCACTCATATGAGGAGATGCTAATAATATTCGTTTATTTTCCAACTTAATCCCATCTTTCTATTACTTTGGTAGGCACGCCAACATTTTTAGTATTATTATTAATATTTTTTATTACTACACTTCCGGCACCTATAATATTCATATTTCCAATTTTTAGATTTTGTATTATTTTAGTACCTACTCCAATTTCATTTTTATCTCCTAATATAACATGTCCTGAAATATTTACACTTGGAAAAATTGAATTATAATTACCGATTTGAGCATCATGTCCGATAGTAGAGCCGATATTGATCATATTGAAATTTCCTAAAACTACGTCAGCAGTGTAAGTCGTATAGGGCATCAAAATATTGCCAATCCCTAACTGAACATTTATGCCCACTAGTGCACTTGGTGCAACTAAATTAGGGAAAATCAGTTTATTATTTTTATTTATCTTTTGATATATTTTCTCCTTGATATCTGGCGAAGCAATTCCCAGAAAAATAGCAGTCTCTTCTTCTAATTCTATTAATGAGTCTATTGTTCCTAATACAGGTTTTCCCAATAATTCTTGATTTTGCATTTTTAACGAATCATCGACAAAACCAATCAATTCATATCTAGAGACACTTTGTAATAGAAAAGCAATCTCTTTGCCAAATCCACCTGCTCCTACAATAATTGCTTTCACTTTACTCCCCCTATTTATTTGAAGCATTTGCAAAAGTGACAATATCTTTAGCCAATTGTTCATCGTCTTGCGGCAGGCTCTTGACAAAATCCATCACTTTTTGTATTGAGTAGCCTTTGATGTTTCCTACAAAGATTTTCTCATAAACTGCTTCATCATTTCTTTCCTTATCCAACAATAGTTCTTCATATAGTTTTTCCCCTGGACGGATACCTGTTTCAATGATTTCGATTTCGTCTTCGCTATACCCGCTCAATCGGATCATGTTTTTCGCTAGGTCTACAATCTTCACTGGTTCACTCATATCTAGAATAAAAATTTCGCCACCTTTTGCTAATGCGCCAGATTGAATAACTAAACGACTAGCTTCAGGAATCGTCATAAAGTATCGAGTCATACGAAAGTCTGTTACAGTGATTGGACCACCTTGAGCAATTTGTTCTCTGAATACTGGAATCACACTACCTCGAGAACCAAGGACATTCCCAAATCTGACAGCTGAGAATTTCGTACAGCCTTCTTCATTCAATCCAGTCACGATCATTTCAGCGATTCGTTTTGTTGAACCCATGACATTTGGAGGATTGTTAGCTTTATCTGTTGATACCATGACGAAGTTTTTTACTTTGGCTGCTTTAGCAGCTTCTGCCACATTTTTAGTTCCGTAAACGTTGTTTTTAACGGCTTCTCTTGGATTGTATTCCATCAATGGCACATGTTTGTGGGCCGCAGCATGATAAACAATCTCTGGTTGATAATCTTCCATGATTGCAAAGATTTTCTTACGGTCTTGGATGTCTGCAATGATAGGAACGATTTCCGTAACACACTCTGAGTAGTTGTTTCTTAATTCGCGATCAATTAAATAGATTGAGTTTTCTCCGTGACCTAGTAACAATAGCCTACGTGGGTTGAAGCGGATTACCTGACGACAAATCTCTGAACCAATTGATCCCCCGGCACCTGTCACTAGGATTGTTTTTCCCGTGATTTGGTCTTTGATGGCATCAATATCCAACTGAACTTCATCTCTTCCCAGTAGATCAACCACATCGATTTCTTTTAAGCGAGAAAGATTGATTTTTCCTGAAGCGACTTCTTCCATTGACGGCATACTATTCACTTTTACATGTAACGGCTCAATCAATTCAAAGATCTCACGCAGTTTTTTGCGGGAAAGTGAAGGAATCGCGATAGTGACCATAGCAATTTCATATTTTTCAACTAGTTCTGGTAAATCTTTGATAGAGCCAAGTACTTTCTTGCCAGAAAGATAGGTATGTCTTTTATTTGGATCATCATCAATAAAGCCAATCACATTGATATCCCCTGCAGTTTTTGAACCTAACAAGCCATTATAGAGAATTCGCCCACCCTCGCCAGCTCCAAGAATCAAGGTATTCTTTACTTCTTCACTAGGTATGCAGCGGCTGTTTTTCTTCTCAATGTACAAGCGCCAAACTAATCGGCTAGCAATAATAAAGAACATCGAAAGAAAGTATGTTGAGACTACTAGTCGCATACTATAATTTTCTTTACTAAAAAAAAGAATAATGATCGTTGCAAATGAACTTAATGTCAACGCTAAAAAGATAGCGATCATTTCTCGCAGATTCGTGTAACGATTGATTCTAGAAAAAACGCGGAAAATCCAACCAAATAGCCAGTATAAGACAATTGAAAGGACAATTGAAATTTGCATGAAATCCATTGGAATACTAACAAATGGTTTCATAAAATAATACGAAGCAATATTGGCAAAAACCAATAAGATGCTGTCCACTAGAATCAACGTGGCTATTTTTCTTCTTCTTGTTAATTCAAACAACCCAAAAGCCCCCTAAAATAACCCAAACTTTTTCTTTTTTATCATTGTGTATTCTGGATAATCAATTTGATCCCCATTTATCAAATCTTTCGCCACTTGTTTCATTAAAGCCACTTTATTTGGATCAAAATCTTTGGCGATTTGCTCATAAGCCTCTTTCATATAAAAAGTCCGTTTCTTGACTCCGTGAGCATCTGAAGCTACCATCTGAACCAAATTGTATTCAACCATTAATTTGGCCGTTTTTTGTATGTCTTTTCCAAAGACTCCCATATAGCTTGGAGCCGTCAATTGTGCTAAGCACCCCATTTCTAGGAATGGAAGCAAATTATTCGGATCTTTTCTAAAATAGGCGTTTCGCTCTGGATGCACGATAACTGGTGTCTTTCCAAGACTCTTCAACTCAAAAAAGACTTGTTCGGAATAAGTTGGTACTTCCATTGTAGGAAATTCTATCAAAATATACGTATCGTCCAGATCCGTAAATAAAATCTCATCATTACGAATATCCTCAATTAAATCTCCTGTTATCCGTACCTCTTGTCCTTCTAATACGGTCAACGGCAAATTTCGCTGGTCTAATTCTGATTGCAAAGAAGAGACCAACGAAATAACGTCAGATTTTGGATTGTGATATTCCCCGTTGTTGTGATGTGGCGTACACAGGATGTGAGTGATTCCTTGACTAATGGCTTTTTCTGCCATCGCAATACTTGCTTCCATCGTTTCGGCACCATCATCGATACCAGGTAAAATATGACAATGTAAATCAATCATTTCGTTCGTCTCCTAATTCATTAATTCCCGTAATAATAGTAATAGCCTGAATCTTTGTTATTCTCTGCTCCGTTGTAGACTACCCCTAATACGCGAGCTTGCACCATATTCAATAATTCCTTTGCTTTTGTTAATGGCTCTTTGCGGGAAACATTTTCGCGCACAACGAGAATCGTCCCATCCGCTTTGGATGCCATGATCTGGGCGTCCGTTACTGCCACTACTGGCGGCATATCAAAAATCACGATGTCATAGAGTTTCTTTGCTTCCGCCATCACTTGGTTCATTCTAGATGATCCCAATAATTCCGATGGGTTTGGTGGTTTAGGACCACTTGGTAAAATGGAGAGATTGTCGATCACTGTTTGTTGGGCTGCCTCAGCTAGATTCGTTGAAGTGCTTAAAACTGTACTAACGCCCACATTATTCAGTAAATCAAACGTTTTGTGGACGGTGGGTTTCCGCATATCTGCATCCACTAACAATACTCGTTGACCTGATTTTGCAAAAACTACTGCTAAGTTCGCAGATATGGTCGATTTGCCTTCGCCTGGTCCCGAAGAAGTGACGACTAATGTTTTTATTTGTTGATCCGCTGAAGACGCAAATTGAATATTGGTTCGAATCGTCCGATATTGTTCTGAAATAGGAGAAGAAGGATCCACTAAAGTGATCAGACTTACTGCATGGGTTTGGGTCCCTTTACGTTCTTGTTGTTTAGCCATGTCTCTTCCTCCTATACTCTCGAACGGCTGCGACGAGATTCCGTCGTTTTGTCATTCGTTGGTTTCTTCAAAGTTGGTATTGTTGGTTTCTTTTGGATCGTCGCATTTAATTCTTTTTGCGACATTTGAGGTACAGTCCCTAAAATCGTATAGCCAATCGTATCGGTAACAAATTTGTCGTCTTTTACGGTACGATCTAATAATTCAAATAAGAAAGCAAGTCCGACACCGACCATCAGCCCCAGCACTAATCCAATAGCTAAATTTAATTTATTATTTGGCGATACCGGTGATGTGCTGGCAACAGCACTTGAAATGATGGAAATTTTGTCCACATTCATGACGTCTTTGGCATTTTCCTGAAAGACTAGTGCTGTGGTGTTAGCAATTTTTTGTGCGGTCACAGCATTCGGATTGGTTGCTTGAATCGAAAACATTTGGGAATTTTGAGATTGATTGACTGAAATCGCGTCTTTGATTTCTCCAGCCGTCATTTTGACATTGCTTTCTGATTCCAGACGATCTTTGACTTCGTTCAATACTAAGTCACTGACAATCATGTCTTTATACGTATTGATCATTTGCAGATTGGTATTGACATCATTGACATTTGCGGTTTCCGATTGCGGCAGTGTCACGATCAATTGGGCTTGTGAACTATACTTTGGTGTGATCACAAAGAACGTTGCAATTCCTGCAAGTGCCAAGCCGGCAAACATGGCAATAATGATTGAAGCCAAGTGTTTTCGCAAGACTTCAAATATCTCTTTTAAGCTAATTGTTTCTTCCATTTCTTCTCCACTTTCTTATTCATTCTCTAGATTTAATTGTTCTTTCAGTTCTGTTTGAACTCGATTCAGTTCTTCCTCACTAACCCGTTGGTAGGAAATGCCATCTTGCATGAAGCCTTCCCCTTTAAGTTGATCTTGTTTGATCGTTTTGAAAGCATCCCGATAATCCAATGCAATCGTCCGCATATTATCAAAACTCATATCTGTCTTCATATTGCTTTCGACAGCACTCAAGATATCTTGGTATTTGCTGACGCCATCAAAGCTCAACACTTTCTTAGCAATTCCCTCAACGATTTTGCGTTGTCGTTCTTGACGGCCATAATCGCCATTGGGATCTTCATGCCGCATACGGGAATACGCCAATGCTTGATCGCCATCTAGAGTGATTTTTCCAATCGTGAAATCATAATTGTCTTGACTAAAAGTCAGGTCGTTATTGACCTCAATGCCTCCCACGGCATCTACCAATTCTTTCAGACCGGCCATATTGATTGAGATGTAATGATCTACTGGAATATCTAAATATTTTTGCACGGTATCCATCGACATTGCAGGACCACCAAATGCATAGGCATGATTGATTTTGTCTTTCGTACCATGACCGACAATGTCCACATAAGTATCCCGAGCAATACTAACGATCGTTGTTTGTTGATCTTCTGGACTAACCGTCGCTACCATCATCGTATCTGAACGGCCTTGATCGACACGTCCCAAGTCCCCAGTATCGATCCCCATCAATAGAACTGAAAAGGACTCTTGTTTTTTTAAATCAACAGGATTTTCCCGTTTCTTTTCATCTTGTGAACGCTCCACCGACTCATAGGTCTTTTGGATCGAACCGGATAGATCCATGTATAACTTGACGCCGATTCCTACCACACCGATCACGAGTACAGCAACGATTCCAAAAATAATCAAAAAAATCTTTTTTCCTTTTGACATAATTATTCCTCCAGTTGGCTCTTCCTATCAGTAATAGGATTCTGAATCTGTTTCTGAACTATCCGTCATACTATCTGAATAGCCATCATCAATCGTTGCCGTATCTGTTGTATTGCTGTAGTAACCAACATAGCCCATTTGTGAAGCAACGGTTTCTGCAAGCTTGGTATATTTTTCTTTCAAGTCTTTATTGCGAATTTTGCTAATGCTGTCAACGGCTGATAAGTAGTTCTCGTAGGTCACTGCATCCGTCACTTTATCGTCTTTCAGCATACGATCAAATTCTTTTTGCAGTTTTGTCACGCGATCAAGTTGAGCATCTGCAAAACCAAGGTATTCTTTCACTAACGCTGTCCATTTGTCATCCTCAAAAAAATTCAAGTTTTCACGAATGCTGCCAACGTCAGTCTCTTTCAGATCTTTTTTGATGATGACGTCATTTTCGGCTTTCTGCCAGTTGGAGACGCTTTTCGTGAAGAGCTTATCGGTTGCTTCTTGGATTTTTTGCTTTGCTTCGATATCCTTCAATTCATCGTCAATGGCTTGTTTCTGCTTTTGGATCTCTTTTGCATCTGCCGGCAATGCATTCTCTTCGATGCCGTATTCTTCACCAGATACTTTGATCATGGACAACTTTCCGACGAGCTGGCTGATATCATCAGCGGTGATGCCCGCTTTTAAGAATGTTCGATCCTCATTGAGATAAAGGCTTGCGACCTCCTTCTTCAATGATGCAATACTGTCGGTCTCACTGGCGATCGCAGTTTGCGCATATTCTACCCGCTGCTGGTATTGTCGCTGATTGTTCTGGCGATATCCAACCAAACAGATGGCAACGGATCCAACACCGACTGCCACAACGGTCAAAGTCTTAAGTAACGGCTTTCCCATGAACATACTCCCTAAATTATTTGTGCTTTATAAATTTATCTTTTCAATCAAGAAAAGCAAATTTGCTCAATTCTAGTTAATTATAAGAGAAAATTGAAATTAAATAAAGGTAATTTACCAAGTTTTTACATCATTAAGAACAATGTTTTTGCAAAAATTGTGATTTAACTTGAATAAAACAGCGATTTCTTTTATATAAAAAAACACTAAAAACTATATATTTTGTTATTTTATTTCTGACGATCAATTTTTTCATTAAAAGAATTTCATTCTCTTTTTCATCTTTATTTAGGCATTCGTTAAGGTGTATCCCTTGTAATAAAACTAGCATCATGAACAGCGAGAAAAATCACGATTTTGTTTCTTAAAGGATTCTTGGATGTTTGCAATTATTTTTGAGTCTTTTTTCAATCTAGTAATTAAATAATTTAAATAGTTGAAAAAACCATTTTTTACTCATTTAATTTTCTATTTTTAAGTGCTCGCTTTGATCTGTTTTTATA
>NZ_JBDGBK010000080.1:0-15864 GCF_040910045.1 Enterococcus sp. RTP21361st1_A6_RTP21361_211029
CATTCGTTTTCATAAATCTATTATAAAAGAAAAGACTGTAGACATCATCCATAAAATGGACTTTGTCTACAGTCTGAGCTGTGACAAATCATTTGTCACAGCTCTTTGTGTATATTGCTTAAAAATCCAATTGATGAGGGGCTAATTTGTCCCAGTCAAAGGTCACACCAATTCCCGGTTCTTCTGGCGCGATAGCCATTCCATCCTCTGGATCAATCATCAGAGGGCGAGTGGTGTATTGATCGATCGGGAAACTATGCATCTCTAGGTATCCGGCATTAGGCATGGCAGCCAGCAGACTGACATGAAGCTCTTGCATGCCGTGAGTCGAGATACTGACATTATGCAACTGTGTCAATGCCGCAATTTTCAGCCAGCCAGTGATCCCTCCACAATTCGAGGCATCCGGTTGAGGAAAATCGACTTGACCATAAGATAACATATGAGCAAATTCAATTGGTGTTCGTAAATTTTCTCCGCCAGCAACTGCTATTTGACCTTCTTTAGCGATTCGAGCATATCCTTCGTAGTCTTCGGGAATCGTTGGCTCTTCCAAAAAGAGAATATCAAAAGGCGCCATCAATTTAGCGGCTTTGACGGCTTGTTCAACGGACCAGCTCATATTGGCATCCACCATAAAGGTAATATCGGGACCGATCAATTTACGAACGGCTTTGATGCGGGCGATATCTTCCGCCAGTGTTGCTTGCCCTAACTTGATTTTGACAGCCCGTAATCCCATATCCAAATATTTTTGATTGTTGGCTAATAATTTTTCTAATGGAAAATTCAAGTCAATGGCACCGCCATAGCAGTTTACTTTATTGCTGTGTCCTCCCAAAAGTTTATATAATGGTTCTCGTGCTTTTTTTGCGCGCAGATCCCAAAGGGCAATATCACAGGCGGCAATGGCAAAGCTTGCTAGACCACCTCGGGCAATGTAATGGATGCCCCAATTCATCTGTTCCCAAAGAGCTTCCACACAAGCAGGATCTTTTCCTAGCAGGATATGTTTCAGTTCTTTGTCGATCAATTTAGCGATCGACTCTCCTCCGAAACCACCCGTATACGTATAACCGATACCTTCTCTACCATCATCCGTGCGCACTTTGACGATTGGCACCTCAAAGTGAGTGTGTAATCCGTGTTTGGCATCTTCCATTAATTCTGGTAAGGGAATCCGATAGTAGGAAGTTTGGATTTCTGTGATCGTGGACATAAAATTCCTCCTTTTCCAATAATGTTAACGTGTGCATTATTATCTTAACATCCACTTGGCAAGAATTCAAGCGGTTTCATTTGTAGTTTGAGTTGTCAATCTCTTTCTATCATTGTAATAATCCTGTTTTTCCAGCGACCTTTAACCAAGTGATTCCGATCTGAAAAGGAGTCAAATTTCTTGGTGGGAACACGCTGAAATAGTTGAACTTCTGCGCAACCCAAGCTATGATGAACAAAAAGGAGATCACACATATGTGTACAAGTTTCACGCTGACTGCTCATGGACAGACTTTTTTTGCTCGGACGATGGACTTTGCATTTTTGTTAGACGGCGAACCAATCGTCATGCCACGGGGGTATCAATGGTCTTTACAACTAGGGGGACAGGTCACCAATACCTATGGCTTTGTTGGAACGGGCAAACAGTTAGAAGAATTTCTTTTTATTGATGGGGTCAATGAGAAGGGACTAACGATTGCTGAACTCTACTTTTCGAATGAAGCTGTTTATTGCGAATACACAGCGGAGAAAATAAACCTTGCACCCCATGAATTGTTACATTGGGTATTAGGAAACGTAGCAGACATCCCTGATTTGTACCAAAAAATCAGCAGGATCAATCTAGTACAGATAGAAACGGCGCTACTAGGTATCACAGTCCCATTGCATTTTATTGTAACGGATACTACCGGAAGATGTGTTGTCATTGAAACCAATCGTGGTTTTATCGAAATAAAAGAAAATCCAATCGGCGTGATGACTAACAGTCCAGAATTGGAGTGGCATGTAAAAAATATTGGCAACTATTTAGCTGCGAGACCTGCTAATTTTCCTCCCGCAACAGTCAATGGAGTAGAGGTGCTCCCCTTTGGTCTTGGAAATGGAACATCTATTTTACCGGGCGGATTGACTTCCCCTGAACGATTTGTTCGAACCGTTTATCACAAACAGTTTGTGAATGTAGGAGAGACTGCCGAAGAAACAGTCAATGCCATGTTCCATCTCTTAAATAATGCCACGATCCCCAAAGGACTGATGGTCGAAGATAATGGTCAATCTGAGTATACTCAGTATCGAGTGGTCTATAATGTGACAAATGGTACTTACTATTTCAATCCTTATGAAACCCAAGAAGTTTTTTCATTGGAATTGAAGAAAGAGTGGTTACAATTGAAACAGCCCCGGATTTTTGCGGTTGCCAAGAGTTTCACAACAAAAACGATGGTGTAATAATCGGCCACACAACGGTCGATGCAAAGATAGATAAGTAGAAAATAACTTAGTTTAACGAAGAGTCATCTCTCCAATAAAAAGATCCGCGGTGTGTCATTACCGCAGATCTTTTTTTCGTGTGATTTGCCGTCGAAATTTTTGTAGTAGGTAGCTGGGGAGTTTATCTATTCTGATGCTGAAAAAAACGGTTCAAAGGAAAAGCGTATTCTTATGATAATCGTTCATTAAAACTACGAGAAGAAAACAAGAAATAATTTTTTTACTTTCAGATATTAAAAAAAATCTTTGAAATACAATAAGTCCAGTAATTTTTTTTTATTTGAAAATAGTAAGGCGTCATTGATAACAACACTGGGAACGTTTGTTTCAGAAATCGGCTGATTCGTGATGATCAAATCAAAGGATTCCAAGTCATAGTTACCTAATTGCTCACCATTGATGGGCAGGATATCTGAACGAATTTTATGCAGATCAAGAATATCTTGAACATAGTAACTGATGTATTGACTGTGATTGATCCCCATATCGCTGATCACTAAGATCTTTTTTGACACCAAAGTCTGATTGATCTCCGGAAAAGAAGTCAATAACCAGAATACATAAGAAGACAAATAACTGATGAGATTCGTTTCCAACAATTCAGAAAAAAAATGCAGTTCTGCTTTGAGTCGTGCATACAATTGGCGCTGTGTAAATTTGATATGTCTTGTAAAAAAAGTGGCACGCTGTGTCAGCTCTGTCGTATCAAAGGGCAGTAATTGCGCATAGGAATAAAGACAAGTCAGCAAGTGTACAACGAAGTCGCCGACCTCGTCTGTGATTTGTTCCAACTGCAGAAAAGTATTGAAGGTCAAATTGTCACGTATCTTCTCACTGATCACAGATCTATTCTCTGAATAAAATTGCTGGAAAGCCCCTTTTTGAAAGTAGTCAATGACTGTTTGGCAAGACTCTAAACTAATACCACTCAAATGGCGTTTAATCAATGAATAGTCTTCATTACTGATTTTTGCTTTCACGGCTATCTTGGTGATAGGGCGTTGCCGAAATCCTTGACTCTCTCTTAACAAATCAACGATAAAATACATAATGAAAAAGTCATGTTCATAGCTGTTGTCCAAGCTGATACTATTCAAAATGCAGTGATTGCGCCGCATCACTTGTTTTAGTTCTTGTTTATCAAAGTGATAAGGCAAATCACAATGGCCATAATACATCAAAAAAAAGTAGGTCGTAAATATCCGCAGAGACAGCTCATCGTCCTGACTCGTTAACTGATACCCGCGATCCACAATGACCCGAAGTGAATAGGCAGCCAACACTTTATTGCAATGTTTTAGTTTTCGTGCAAAAGATGATCGACTGATATTGATTGCCTCACAATAATAATCGATCGTTTTGCCTGGCTGTTGAATAAATTCATGAAGGAGTTGTGTCGTTGTTGAAGTTCTCGCCATATCTGTGAGTGTTTGAAGATACAATGTAGCATCGAAATTCTCTAGACGATACCCTAATTTATGCGATGTTTTGATGGTTAAAACATTTCCCCAGCGTTGCTTGATCTCTTCAATATATCGGATAAACGTTGATTCGCTGCTACCAATGTGTCTTGCAAGTTCTTTTTTAGTCATCCACTTATCAGAAATGGATAACACACGAATGATTTCTTCCATCTTCCGATAATTTTTCTCCAAAAACCTAATCATTTCATTTCCTCCCAAGTCCTTTACTTTAATAAAACAATCAACGAAACAATAACGCAATCTCAATAATGAAACCGCTTGGTATGAAAGCTGGTGTGATTTGATTCTTCCCTTCTATGTATACTTAGGTATCTGATTAGAATAACAAATTTCCAGCATGCAGGCTATTGGGATTTGCTATTGGTTCACAAATGAAAGGGGAGAATGAAAATTAATTTACTGAGGAAGTTGTGGGTTTTAGGAGCAGTATTTATGCTGGTTAGCTCCTATTTCACATCCATAATCGTTAGAGCAGAAACTATTAATGGGGCAGCTATTCTATCTGCCAAAATCATATCAGATGATTCTGAGCAGCCACAGCTATTACTAGATGTCGCACTCACGAATCAAACAAATGAGCCCATAAAAAAAGAAATAAGAATGGATCATGCCAAGCTAAAAGAAGTAGAAGAAAAACAAGAGGGATACGGTTATCAAATTAAACACAATACCCTCTATCTGACAATAGAGCCTCAACTAAATCAGACCATTCAACTGACGCTGCCCGTTGAGAAAAATTCTTTTTTGACCGAGCAAGCACCAGAATTAATTTACGAAGGTCAGATCCAAAAGGTCTCTGTTGTCATGCCGCAGGCAACAAAGGAAAAACCGACTGACACCCAGGACAATACTTCTAGAGCAGAAACGGATGCTGTAAAGGAAACAGCTGCTACAGATACACATTCAGCAGAATCCGAAGAGTCAAAATCAATAAATCCATCAAATACCAACGAAACGCTGGCAGAAAACAGAGAAACAGAAGGACCTGAAGCATCTGAAGTATCTGAAAGATCAACAGCTGCAGATGAAGTGATAAAACCTTTTTCACTCCCTAGCGTTGCTTCTGATCCAGTGTTTGATCGCAGTCATAAAGCAATCCTGCCTCAGTATACGACAGATGCGTCAGGAACCTATCCGACAGCAAGCTGGCAACCGACTGGGAATCAGAATGTGCGCAACCATCAAGGAAACAAAGACGGAGCTGCACAATGGGATGGGCAAACGGAATGGAACGGGGAACCAACGAACAAAACCAATTCCTATATTGAATATGGTGGGACTGGTTCCCAAGCAGACTATGCCATTCGCAAGTATGCCAAAGAGACCACGACACCTGGATTATTTGATGTATACCTGAATATTCGCGGAAATGTCCAAAAGGAGATCGCACCGTTAGATTTGGTTTTAGTAGTTGACTGGTCAGGTAGTATGAATGACAACAATCGAATTGGCGAGGTCCAAAAAGGGGTGGATCGATTTGTAGATACGCTAGCAGAAAGTGGAATCACAGACAACATTCATATGGGCTATGTTGGGTATTCAAGTGATGGATACAAGAATGATTCGGTCGCGATGGGTCCCTTTGATTCGGTCAAAAATGCCATTAAGACGATTACTCCAAGCAGTACTACTGGGGGAACCTTCACGCAAAAAGCTCTGCGAGATGCCGGAAACATGTTGGCAACACCAAATGGACACAAAAAAGTGATTGTTCTACTGACAGATGGTGTTCCCACTTTTTCCTACCAAGTCAGCAAAGTTCAAACAGAAACGAATGGCAGCTATTACGGCACCCAATTTACCAATAGACAAGACCAGCCGGGCAGTACTTCTCGTATTTCTAACAGCTACTATGCTCCAGACCAAAGAAATACCAATAAATTGATCAACAGTACGTTTATCGCAACCATTGGTGAAGCAATGGCATTAAAGCAGCGAGGGATTGAAATTCATGGATTAGGCATTCAACTGCAAAGTGATACTAATGCGGGATTATCCAAACAAGAAGTAGAAAACAAGATGCGGCAAATGGTGTCTGCGGATGAGAATGGTGATCTTTACTATGAATCAGCCGATCATGCACCGGATATTTCTGATTATCTCGCGAGAAAAGCGGTTCAGATATCTGGAACTGTGGCAAACGGCAAAGTAACCGATCCGATTGCTGAACCGTTTAGTTACGAACCAAATACATTAACAGTCAAAAGTGTCGGGTCCCTTCAAGTACAAGCCATGCCCACACTCTCATTTGAAGGAAACACCGTTCATAGTGATGAAATTTATTTAGGGAAAGAGCAAGAAATTCAGATCCATTATCAAGTCAGGATCCAGACAGAATCAGCAACGTTCAAACCTGATTTCTGGTACCCGATGAATGGCAGAACAACCTTCCAACCAGTAGCAACAGCAGATGAAGTGGTAGATTTTGGAGTGCCATCGGGGAAAGCACCAGGAGTCAAGCTTGATTTCAAAAAAATCTGGGAAGAATATGATCATGATCCGAGCAGCCGATCAGAAAATGTTATCTATGAAGTTACCAGAAAACAAGTTTCAGATAAGACAAATTGGCAAACAGGCTATATCAAGATTTCGCAACCGTCAAATGATACCGGAAGCTTATGGGAACGCACTAGTGTAACACAGCTTTCAAAGTCAGCAGATGATGCCTATACCGAAACCTTAGGTCTACCCAAATACAATAATCGGGGACAAGATTTCAGCTATCAAACGACTCGAGAGCTAGCTGTCCCCGGTTATGAGCAAGAAAAAGTAGATGAAACAACGTGGAAAAACACGAAACAGTTTCAGCCATTAGCGCTTAAAGTGATCAAAAACTCTTCTGCTGACGAAAAAAATCTGGTAGGTGCTGTGTTTGAATTAACTGGCAAAAATGGCCGTACGACATTGATCGATAATCAAGATGGCAGCTACTCCTTGCCGCAAAATGTCCGACTGCAAAAAGGTGAAACCTATACTCTCACAGAAGTGCAAGCTCCTGCTGGACATGAACGTGGGAAAACAACTTGGCAAATCGAAGTCACTTCAGAGGGAATTGTGACAATCGATGGGGATGAGGTTTCTACAGAAGAACAAGTGATCACACTGACCGTGGTTAATCAATTTTCAGAATTGCCAATCGGCATTCGCAAGTATACGCTGCAAGACGGGAATGAAGTAAATTTATCTGGGGCAACATTTTCGTTGCAAAAGAAAAATTCTTCAGACCGTTATCAAACGATCGCTACGGAAAAAACAACGGATTCAGGGGTAGCCCATTTTATATTGGATCAGCCAGGTCAATACCGAATGGTCGAAGAGACAGGTCCATTGGGGTATGACACGATCGCCGGCAACTATGAATTTACGGTGGATAAATATGGAAAGATTCACTACGACGGCAAAAATGTGGATAAACAAAGTAAAGAATGGACGTTGAATCATCAAAACCAGTTAAAAGCCTTTGACTTGACCGTCCACAAAAAGGCCGACGATCAGACGCCATTAAAAGGGGCGGAATTCCGTTTGACGGGTCCAAATACAGACATTGAACGACCAGGAGAAGAGACGGATACGTTTGTCTTTGATCAGTTACAGCCGGGAAAATATGTCTTGACGGAAACATATACGCCAGAAGGGTATCAAGGATTGAAAGAGCCAATTGAAATTGTGATCAATGAAGATGGCTCAGTACAGATTGATGGCGAAGAAGTCGCTGATGTGTTAGTTGCTGGAGAAAAAAACAACCAGATTACACTAGATGTGACCAATCAGGCGAAAGTTCCACTGCCGGAAACAGGTGGAAGTGGTCGATTAGGGATTTATCTACTCGCCTTTAGTTCGATCGCCATCGCTGGTATCTACTTATACCTCCAGCGATTAGAAAGGAGGGGGTAGCGGATGAAAAGCATGCGTTGGTTTAGTGTATGCATTTTTCTAGTTGTGTTACTAGGTTTCTCCCAACAAGTTTCAGCAGGAGAAATGCAAGCGAATGTTCGCATCACGTTACACAAGTTACTATTTCCTGAAGGGCAGTTACCCCAGGAACAAATCAATTCCGGAGAAGGTACATTGCTTCAAGCTTACCGCGGTTTAAATGATGTCACCTATCACGTATACGATGTCACCGATTCTTTCTATCAATTACGGGAAGATGGTGAATCGGTGGAAGCTGCGCAAAAAAAGTTGGCTGAGCAAGGTCCTGCAGCCGGATCCCTGATTGCCGAAGGAAAGACCGAGAAGATCCAAGGAGAAGATGGTTTACTTAGCTTCACATTAGCAGCCAAGGACAGCCAGCAGCGGGATAAGATCTATTTATTCGTGGAAGCAGAGGCTCCTAATGTCGTGAAAGAGAAAGCCGGAAACTTGGTCGTTGTTTTGCCAGTTCTTGATCAGAAAGGGAATCAAATGACCACGATTCATTTGTACCCAAAAAATGAAGAGAAGGCATACGATTTGCCGCCTCTTGAAAAAGAAGTGCAGTCCAAAACCTCTGATTTTACCTATGGCGAGAGAGTGGATTATCAACTGTCAACACATATCCCAGAAAATATCTTGGATTACCAACAATTCCAACTATCGGATACAGCAGATTCTGCCTTATTTCTCTTACCAGAAACGATCACAGTAAAAGTAGGAACATCCGTTATGACAGGATATACACTTCAAACAACGGATCATGGCTTTGTCCTGGATTTCTCTATTCAGCAGCTAGAAAAATTTGCCAATCAAAAATTGCAAGTCTCTTACCAAATGAAAGTAATGAATGCAGAGCCTGACACAGAGATCGTAAATGAAGGGCAATTGCTGACAGATAAACATATCATCAACAAAAAAGTTGACATACGGACTGGTGGGAAACGGTTCGTCAAAAGAGATAGTCAAGATCCGCAGCGAACATTGGCAAATGCCGTATTCGTCGTAAAAAATCAAATGGGAGCCTATTTGCATGAATCAGCCAATGGTTATCAATGGCAAAGAGAAAAAGCGGGAGCTAAACGATTCACTTCTGATCAAGCCGGAGAATTTTCCGTCAAAGGGTTAAAAGATGGCCACTATTTCTTGGAAGAAATCCAAGCCCCAAAAAATTACTTGCTTAATCAAAAAGCCATTCCGTTTGTGGTTGAAAAAAATTCCTATACAACAAATGGAAAAGCAGCTACCCCACTGGCAATCATCAACAAGAAACATACTGGTTTTTTACCAAAGACTAATGAGCAACAAGCAACAGGATTGATCTTAGCCGGTGTAGCATTGATAGGTTTTGTCATTGCTGGGCTGATTGACCAAAAACAAAAACGAGGAGAAAGAAAATGAAACAAGCAAAAAAAGTATGGTACTTACTAAGTACGCTATTACTAACATTACCTGTTTTTATCAATGGGTTGGGTACAGCAGCTTATGCTGAGGAAAATGCAAGCAATGCCCAAATCGTCATTCATAAAAAGAAAATGACCGATCTTCCGGATCCGCTCATTCAAAATAGTGGGAAAGAGATGAGTGATTTTGATCAATATCAAGGTCTTGCAGATGTCACTTTCCGCATTTATAATGTGACGTCAGAATTTTATGCGCAACGAGCAGCCGGGGCAACTGTCGAAGCTGCAAAACAAGCAGTTCAAGGTCTAACCCCAGGTTCGCCAATAGCTGAAGGTATAACAGATGCAGATGGCAATATTACCGTAAATGTACCGAAAAAACAAAACGACAAAGATGCTGTCTACGTCATCAAAGAAGAACCAAAATCTGGGGTAGCGGCTGCTGCCAATATGGTCATTGCCTTCCCGGTTTATGAGATGATCAAGCAATCAGACGGCTCGTATAACTATGGGACAGAAGAATTATCTACGGTTCATGTTTACCCCAAAAATATCGTTTCAAATGATGGGGCATTACATGTGAAAAAAAGAGGTACTGCTGAAAATGAATCGTTGAATGGTGCAGAATTCGTACTCTCAAAAAATGAAGGTTCCCCAAGT
The DNA here is from genome assembly GCF_040910045.1 of Enterococcus sp. RTP21361st1_A6_RTP21361_211029. Classification (NCBI taxonomy): domain Bacteria; kingdom Bacillati; phylum Bacillota; class Bacilli; order Lactobacillales; family Enterococcaceae; genus Enterococcus; species Enterococcus sp. RTP21361st1_A6_RTP21361_211029. The sequence goes on from NZ_JBDGBK010000080.1 coordinate 9,953, forward strand.
ACGACCAAGTATATTCAAGGGGTAAAAGATGGTCTCCACACTTGGACAACCGACAAAGGACAAGCAAAGCATTTTGTTACTGGTAAAAGCTATGGAATCGGCGAAGATGATTTTACAGAATCTGAAGAGAAAACTGGTGAACTAACGGTGAAGAATCTTGAAGTGGGTTCCTATACGCTTGAAGAGGTCAAAGCACCGAACAATGCTGAATTGATTGATGATCAAACAAAGACACCCTTCACTATTGAAGCGGATAATCAAACCCCAGTAGAAAAAACCGTTAAAAATGATACATCAAACGTTGAAAAAACAACGCCTAATTTAAACGGCAAAGATGTAGCGATTGGTGAAAAGATCAAGTACGAGATTGCGGTCAATATTCCATTAGGTATTGCTGATAAAGAAGGAAATGCCAATAAATACAACAAATTTAACTTAGTAGATACCCATGATGATGCATTGACCTTTGACAATACACCTTCAGGAGATACAGCCTATGCTCTTTATGATGGTGATACACTGATCGCATCTGAAAACTATCAAGTAACTGAACAGACAAACGGCTTCACCGTCGCTGTCGATCCAGCGTTCATCCCTTCTTTAACACCAGGAGGTACATTAAAATTTGTTTACTTCATGCATCTAAATGAAAAAGCAGATCCAACGAAAGGCTTTAAAAACGAAGCCAATGTTGATAATGGTCATACCAATGACCAAACGCCACCAACAGTAGAAGTCGTCACCGGTGGGAAACGATTTATCAAAGTCGATGGGGATGTTTCATCCACGCAAGCTCTAGCAGGTGCCTCTTTCGTTGTACGTGATCAAAATAGTGAGGGTGCAAACTATTTGAAGGTCGATGAAGCAGCGAAAACAGTGACTTGGGTGGCAAACAAAGCAGATGCAACAACATTCACGACGCAAGCTGATGGTCTAGTCGTCGTTACTGGACTAAAATATGGTTCCTATTATTTGGAAGAAACTGCAGCGCCAGAAAATTATGTATTACTAACAAATCGAATCCAATTTACAGTGGATGAGCATTCTTACGGAACCACAGAAGAATTAGTTGCTCCTGAAAAAGTGCCTAACAAACACAAAGGAACATTGCCTTCTACAGGCGGAAAAGGCATCTATCTTTATTTAGGCAGCGGTACGCTGATCTTGATCATTGTGGGTTTGTATTTCATGAAACGAAAAGAAACTCGTTGATTTTCTGTTTTGCTAGATTTTCACTTCTAGAAAAATTGGCAGCCTCAAAAGCAGATCTCAGCTATTTCGACCTAGTCAGATAAAAACGGGAGGTTGCAACAGACATGGTCCGCTTCAAGAAATAAGAAAGGATTTTCTAAAATAGCTTTTCCAATTTTTTTGAAAAGCTATTTTAGAAGAAGCTGATTCTAACCGCTTGTTGAACCACTTGTTCGGAAAACGGAGCTGTGACAAGTCTTTTGTCACAGCTCCTTTAATTTTTTTGAGGAGGAAACGATGAAACAAAAAAGAGGACACCAGATAGTCGATCGATTGATGATCCTTTTGTTGTTGATTGGTGTAGGGATTTTTTTCTATCCATTCATTAGCGATGCACTGAATAATTATTTGGACCAACAGATCATTGCGCATTACCAAGCAGAAGCAAATCAAGAAAATGCCGCCGCAATGGCGAAGTTGCAAGCGCAGATCGACAAAAATCAACAGTTAGCCAAAGAAGGCGGCTCCCCCGGACTGGATCCATTCTCTGACGCAGAGAAAATCAGTAAAAAACCAGATAAATCGTATTTTGAAAGCCATACGATCGGTGTGTTAACGATCCCCAAAATCAATGTACGAGTCCCTATTTTTGACAAGACCAATTCAGCATTGTTGGAAAAAGGCAGCTCATTACTGGAAGGGACTTCTTTTCCTACAGGAGGCAAAAATACCCACGCCGTCATTTCGGGTCATCGTGGATTGCCGCAAGCAAAACTATTTACTGATTTGCCAGAATTGCAGGAAGGCGATGAGTTTTATTTAGAAGTCTACGGCGAAACACTCGTTTATCAAGTCGATCAAACCAAAACTGTTGTCCCCACCGATACACAAGACCTTCAGATTGAATCTGGTAAAGATCTTGTCACATTGTTGACCTGCACTCCCTACATGATCAATAGTCATCGATTATTGGTAAGAGGACACCGGATTCCTTATCATCCGAAAGTCACTGATGACATAAAGAAAGTCAAACAGCAACAACAGCAGTTTCTGTGGATCCTCATTTTTACTGCCTGCGGCTTCCTCGTTTTTTGTATTTGGTGGTATAAGCGGCGAAAGAAAAAAATTGGGAACCCTCCAGTATCTAGCAGATAAAATGAGTTGGCTGATCAAAGAAACCCTGTTTTAAAAAAATTTTTTTGATTTACAGGGCATAAAGAAAGCTGATTTATTTGCTAGCCCGCACAATCTTTGTATCTCTTATGCTATCGAACCTGCCGTAAGACGTTAAGAGGATTGACAAAATATTCGCAAACGCTATAATGAGGATGTATTAGTGGACAAGGACGTCTGCTGATCCTTTTGAAAACTAGCTATCAAAGAAGATACAATAAACGTATACTTATGAAGTGTCAGGGAAAGAGGTGTGAATCCTCTACAGACCTACCTACTGTATGGTGGATGAAACCAATAGAACCACAGAATGATTCTATTCTGGAAGGATTGGGAGTAAGAAGAAGCTAAGTCAGGATACCGGCTTGATAAGTCTATTCATTCTTTTGTAGGAAAAAGAAGGGGCTTCGACGATAACTGGCTTGATCTACTGTTAGTACTGTTAATGAACCACTTTTTCTATTAAAGGAAAAGTGGTTTTTTTGTTTTTTGATACAAAGTAAAAGGAGGGATAGACAAACCGTAGGAAAGAAGAATAATCGATTTATCCGTAAGGGTTGGAAGAAAAAATTCAAAAAAAGTTGAATGCGAGGAAAAAAAGATGAAAAAAATTCTAATGACGATCATGACCATCGGAGTAGTTGCTGGGATTGGATTAGCGGGTTGCGGCAAACAAGAAAACGAAGCTACGGCTTCAACTGAGAAAACAGAACAAAATTTGCCGACGAAAGACCGTAGTGGGAAAGAGATCTCATTGCCTAAAGAGGCAACTAAAATCGTTTCACTGGTTCCATCAGTAACAGAAGTTATTGATGATATAGGAAAAACGAATGAATTGGTTGCTGTTGACATGCAAAGCGGGTCACTGAATGAAGCGCTTCAGGCATTACCTCAAATGGATATGATGGCGATTGATGCAGAAAAATTGATTGCATTGAAACCGCAAATCGTCTATGTGAATGACATTAATTTAGCAAGTTCTGAAAGTGTCTGGCAGCAAGTAGAAGATGCCGGGATCACGATTGTCAATATACCGACAAGTACCAGTATTCAAGCCATCACTAGCGTAACGACAAGTACTCAGAAAAGAGCCGATAGTTGTCCTATTCGGACCTCCTCGATCAAAACAAAGTCACTATCACGAAAGATAGAATATGAAATACAGCACTTGAAGCATCTTCTTTATTTTCCTATGTTGAGAGATGACACGTTTCCTGCAGAACTATGGCTGTACTTTGAGAAACAACAAGCTTGGTTGGAGAATATCATTCAAGGAAAATTCTCGGTGATTGAACAAGCGATTGATCAAGAGCAAGTAGTGATAGAGAGCAGTCAGAGAAGACAATGGGATTATTCTTCAAAGGAAATCCAACTTCAATTGAACAAAATCCTATTCTTGTTCGAAGAAAAGCCTGATAGGCGCTATCAGTATTTCCAAGAATGGGCGGATGCGTTGAACCAAACAATGACTGTAGTAAAACTGAACTAGGAGATGAACACATTGGATTCAATCAATGAAATTGTTGAAGAAGTTATCAAACGAATTCAACTACAAAATCACACATTTGAAGTAGAAGCTTCTGGACGTCACGTCCATTTGTCTCGTCGAGAAATCGATCATTTATTTGGATCAGGGTATCAGTTAACGAAAGTAAAAGATTTGTCACAACCTGGTCAATATGTATGTAAAGAACGAATCACTGTTGCAGGACCAAAAGGACTGTTCCAAAATGTCGTGATTTTAGGTCCTGAACGTAAGGAAGCACAAGTCGAAGTGTCAATGACAGATACCCGAATTTTAGGTATTAACGCGCCTGTTAGAGAAAGTGGAAAGATTGAAGGAACACCAGGGGTGACATTGATGAATGGCGCAACGACTGTTTCATTAGATCGCGGATTGATCGTGGCAAAACGACACATCCATATGACACCAGAAGATGCCCTAGCAAACAATGTGACTAACGGACAAATCGTCCAAGTAAAAGTACTAGGCACGCGACCATTGATTTTTGATGATGTAGTGATACGTGTCAGTCCTCATTTCGCGACGTATATGCATATTGATTATGATGAAGCAAACGCTTGTGGTTTATCAAAAGGTGTTCATGGTTACATCATTAAGTAAGAGAAGGTTGGACAATGAAAGCTTCTGAAATAGAAGAACTGGTTCAACAAATTACTGATCGTATCTGTCAGCAACTCCCAAAGCCTACCCTTGCTCTTGCTTTTTCGCAAGAGAAAAAAGAGATTCCTGCCGAATTATATACCCAGTTTCCCACTGTTCAGTGGAGAACCGGTGAAGATCAAGAGTCGGCTGGAATGATTGTGAAACAACTAACGATTTCTCAAATGTCCAGTATTGCTTTACTGCAAGAAAACGATCTATTGACCCGAAGAATACTTTCATTTTTGTTACAAGGAAAACCAATTCTTGTTTTAGAAACTTTGCCAGCAATTCCGAAAGAAACACCGCTTAAATATCAAGTGAAAAAGACAATTCAAGAATATCGAGACAAATGTCAGCAGTTTGGTCTGACATTCTATCGCTCCCCGCAAGACTATGCTGATTTTTGGAAATCCTGTCAGAAAAAATCAGTGCCTAAGGCATTGCCTAAGCGGACCTTCATCACCGAAAAACAATTGAAAAAAATGCTAGAATACCGCATTCCTCCAATAAAGAATGCGCAATTGACACCATTAGCACAAGATTATGCGCGCACTCAAAAGTTGCTTATAAAGGGGGAAAAAGCATGCTTTTAGGAAAAGTTACCGGCAGTTTGTGGTCTACAAGAAAAGACGAGAAATTAAACGGGTGGAAATTTATGATGGTAGACATTTTGAATCAAGAAGAACAAAAACAAGGCTTTATTATTGCAGCGGATAATGCTGGCGCAGGAATTGGCGATAAAGTATTGATCAGTCAAGGCAATGCTGCTCGAATTTCTGCTGAAAATCCAGAAGTACCTATTGACGCAATGATCGTTGGCGTCATCGATGCTGCAGAGGAAGAATAAGGAGGTTGAATCTATGAGCATTAATGAAATTATTATGTATATTATGGTTCTTTTTATGATCATTGGAGGCATTGATAAATGCATCGGGAATAAATTAGGACTTGGAAAACAATTTGAAGAAGGTATCATGGTGATGGGGTCTTTAGCGTTATCAATGGTAGGGATCATCACGTTAGCCCCGGTCTTGGCGAATCTTTTAAGTCCTATCGTTGTTCCCGTCTATGAATTGCTGGGTGCTGATCCGGCAATGTTCGCGACAACACTACTAGCAAATGATATGGGGGGATTTGCTCTGGCACAGCAATTAGCAAATGATCCTCAAGCAGGGTTATTTGCTGGAGCAATCCTTGGGGCTATGATGGGACCAACAATTGTTTTCACCATTCCTGTTGCGTTGGGGATTATTCAAAAAGAAGATCAACAGTTTTTAGCCACAGGGGTGTTAAGTGGAATTATTACGGCTCTATAATTTATGGGACTGATGAATCAGAATTGATTCTTCAGCCCCATTTTTATTTTAGGTATTAAAAAACA
>NZ_JBDGBK010000081.1:0-15602 GCF_040910045.1 Enterococcus sp. RTP21361st1_A6_RTP21361_211029
ATGTTTTTTAATACCTAAAATAAAAATGGGGCTGAAGAATCAATTCTGATTCATCAGTCCCATAAATTATAGAGCCTAAAAAACTCGACCACTTCCATTGAGGGTTTGGTCGAGTTTTTTTGTTAGTGGTCGTCAGGTGTCATGATCATCGAAAGAATCATTGGGTGACGTTCTGTTTTTTCAAATAAGAAGGGTTGCAAAGCAGCTGACATGGCTTCTCGCATTTTATGTTCGCTAGGATCTGGCTGGTTCAAGACTTCTCTGAGGGCACGGAACAGGATCTGTTGTGCTTCATTGATCATCTCGCCAGATTCCCGCATATAGACGAATCCGCGGGAAAGAATGTCTGGTCCTGCTAAGACTTCTTTTTTCGTCAAGTCGACGGTGGCTACGGCTAGCACTAAGCCTTCTTCTGATAAGATACGACGGTCTCGTAAGACAACGTTACCGATGTCGCCAATTCCACTACCATCAACATAGACATCACCCGCATTGAAATGACCTGCTCGACGAGCAGAATCTGCAGTTAACGCCAGCATATCACCGTTTTCCATAATAAAACAGTTCTCTTTTGGAACGCCGACATCTTGTGCCAGTTGGGTATGGATATTCAACATTCTGAACTCTCCGTGGACCGGCATAAAGAACTTAGGCTTCATCAAACGAAGCATCAATTTTTGTTCTTCTTGACCACCATGTCCCGAGGTATGGATATTATTCAATTTCCCGTGGATCACATGTGCACCTGCTTCTAACAGCAAGTTGATCAAGTGGTTGACACTAGTCGTATTTCCAGGGATCGGTGAACTAGAGAAAATGACCGTATCGTCTGGATGGATCTGAATTTGTCGATGAGTACCATTGGCGATCCGACTAAGGGCTGCCATTGGTTCCCCTTGAGAGCCAGTACATAGGATCATGGTTTCATTAGCTGGTAAGCGATTGATCTCATGAGATTCGACAAATGTACCGTCAGGGACTTTGATATAACCTAAGCGCTGCCCATTAACGATCGCATTTTCCATACTTCGACCGAAGACAGCGATCTTACGACCTGTGGCAACCGCAGCATCTGCTGCTTGTTGCAAACGGAAAATATTGGAAGCGAAGCTGGCAAAGATGATCCGGCCTTCGATTTTTTCGAAAATCTTGCGGATCGAACTACCAATCGTTTTTTCTGACTTGGTAAAGGTCGGAATCTCAGCATTGGTACTGTCAGAAAGGAGGCATAGCACACCTTCTTCTCCGATTCTGGCCATTTTGTGTAGGTTTGCTGGTTCGCCCACGGGTGTGAAATCGAACTTAAAGTCACCAGTTGCTACGATATTTCCCGAAGGTGTTTTCACCACAACGCCTAGCGCATCAGGAATACTGTGGGTCGTTCGGAAAAAGCTGACCGATGTTTTGCGGAAGCGAATCACGGTATCTTCATTGATCTCATGTAATGTAGCATCTCGCAGTAACCCGTGTTCATCCAACTTGTTGGTAATCAAAGCCAATGCTAATGGACCAGCATAGATTGGGATATTTGCTTCACGCAGAAGGTAAGGAATACCACCAATATGATCTTCATGACCATGAGTGATGACTAACCCTTTGACTTTCGTGATGTTTTGGACAATGTAGCTATAATCGGAAATCACATAGTCGATTCCAAGTAGTTCATCTTCCGGGAATTTGATCCCGGCATCAATCAAGATGATCTCGTCTTGGAATTGAACCCCATAACAGTTTTTTCCGATCTCGCCTAGTCCGCCGACGCCGAATACGCCAGTTTCATTATTTTTTAGAGAAACTTTCATTATTAAAACTCCGCTAATTTGAAATCAGCGTTCTCTTTTTCATACGCAAGATGTTTTTCATCAAGTTCTTGAATAAACTCGATGTTATATGGGGTGTTTTGTTCGACTGTACGGCGTGCAGCAACCGCGCTTTCTGCGTCAATGTACAGGGAATGGGTTTGTTCTCTTTTTGGGTTGCGGTCTTTTGTTTCTTGATAGTAAACTTTGTAAATCATACAAATTCTCCTTTATCTGCTAATGCAGTAGTTTATCGTTTTGTTCGATTCGGTGCATCACAAAATCAAGGCCCTAGATAAGTGACCTGAAAAGTGGGGGTCGTCAGTGGACCGCTACATGCTTTTTCCAGACAATCGTTGTGAGAAAAAAGAGAAAGCCTCGTCTTTGCTTTCCAAATGTTGTCATAAAAAATTCACCGGTTTTTGTAAATCGTTTCATTACAAGTAGTATTAGTTTATCATAGAAAAGTAAATAAGTATAGAAACTAGTTGGTTTGAAAGGGCTTCCCTTGGTCATCCTTAAAAAAATACTTTAAAATATCTCCTTTTTTTCTTCGGGAAGTGGGTTACTTGAAATTGGGACTATGATATAGTAAAAATAATGTGTAAAAAAAGGAGGGGCTTTTTTGAAATTAATGTGGCATTACACAATGCGCAATAAAAAACTGTTGGTTTTTAATTTCATCTGTGTGTTTGGATTTATTTTGATTGAACTAGGATTACCCACATTGCTGGCTCGAATGATCGATGTCGGTATTCGAAATGGTGACCGAGAGTATATCTGGAAGATGGGAATGGCAATGATTGCTATTACTTTGACAGGGATCGCAATGAATATTATGTTAGGGTACTTTACCTCAAGAATCACAACGAATATCGTAGCAGATGTTCGAGATGATCTTTTTGAAAAGGTGCAAGGTTATTCACATACGGAATATGAAAAAATCGGTGTTTCATCCTTGATTACTCGGGTGACCAATGATGCATATCAAATCATGTTGTTCTTGCAGAATATTCTGCGGATTGGATTGATGACGCCGATGATGTTTGCGGTCAGTTTGTATATGGTCATGCGGACAAGTACAAAATTAGGGATGTATGTGTTAGGGGCACTGCCGATCTTGTTGATTGCTGTGATAGCCATCGCAAAGATTTCCGAGCCGTTGTCTAACAAGCAGCAAGCCAATTTGGATAAGATCAATGGTATTTTGCGGGAAAACTTGTCTGGTTTACGGGTCATCCGTGCGTTCGTAAATGAGAAATTTGAAGAGAAACGCTTTAGCAAAGTCAATCAAGCGTATGCATCCAGCTCTCGCAGCTTGTTCCGTTTGATGGCGACAGCACAGCCGGGCTTTTTCTTCTTATTCAATATCGTGATGGTACTGATCATTTGGTCAGGAAGTATTCAAATCGAAAATGGGCAACTGCAAGTCGGTGACTTGATTGCTTTTATCGAATACATCTTCCATGCTCTATTCTCATTCATGTTGTTTGCGACTATCTTTACGATGTATCCACGTGCAGCGGTCTCAGCCCGACGGATTCAGGAGGTATTGGATATGACTTCAGAAATCGTGGAAGCCGAACAGCCAGTGACAGAAGGCAAGACCAAAGGATATGTGGAATTTAAGAATGTGACATTTGCCTATCCGGGACATGCTGAGAGTCCTGTGATCCGCAATGTTAGTTTTACTGCTTCTCCTGGTGAAACAGTTGCTTTCATCGGCAGTACTGGAAGCGGGAAATCAACATTGATCCAATTGATCCCTCGTTTTTATGATGTCACAAAAGGACAGGTTTTGATTGATGGGATCGATGTTCGCGAGTACAGCTTGTCCGCTTTGAGAAATAAGATCGGATTTATTCCCCAAAAAGCGTTGCTGTTCACTGGAACGATCGCAGAAAATCTGCGCTATGGGAAAGAAGATGCGACACAAGCGGACTTAGAACGTGCGGTTGAGATCGCACAAGCAGCTGATTTTATTGCTAAAACACCGGATGGCTTTGATGCACGTCTAGCAGAAGGAGGCACGAACTTTTCTGGTGGTCAGAAACAACGGCTGGCGATCGCTCGTGCGGTGATCCGTCGTCCCGAGATCTATATTTTTGATGATAGTTTTTCTGCACTGGATTATCAAACCGATGCCAAATTACGGGCGCGTTTGAAAAAAGAAACGACCGAATCAACTGTTTTGATCGTGGCGCAACGTGTGGGGACGATCATGCACGCGGATAAAATCATTGTGTTGAATGAAGGCGATGTAGTTGGTATCGGCACCCACAAAGAACTGTTGGAAAACTGCTCGGTTTATTACGACATTGCAGCATCACAATTATCAGAGGAGGAGTTGGCACAATGAAAGCATTCTCTTCTTTAAAACGTTTAGGGCGCTACATCAAACCCTACAAAGTCTCCTTTATTTTAGTCTTACTTTTTACTGTCGCTACAGTTGGCTTTAACGCGGCATTGCCGTATGTGTCCGGATTGCCTACAACAGAGATCAGTCGGAATATTGCAGCGGGAGAGCCGCTGAATTTTGATTACATCATCGTTTGTTTGATCTGGATCACCGTTGTCGGTGTAGGGTATTGTTTCTCACAATTAATGTCAGGGCTTTTGATCACAAATGTCGTTCAATCTGCGATGCGTGATTTACGTCAAGACATTGAAGAAAAGATCAACCGCTTGCCTGTTTCATATTTTGACAAAAATCAGCAAGGAAATATCTTGTCACGGGTAACGAACGATGTGGATGCAGTCAGTGGTGCGATGCAGCAAGCCTTGATCGGGATCGTCAATGCCTTTCTAGGAATCATCATGGCGGTAGCGATGATGTTTTATATCAATTCGTTTATGGCGTTGATCGCATTGATCATGATTCCAACGTCATTGATCATTTCAAGAACGATCGTCAAGAAATCGCAAAAAGACTTCCAAGGCATGCAAAATGCATTAGGAGACTTGAACGGTTATGTTCAGGAAAATATGACTGGTTTCAGTGTATTGAAAGTCTATGGACGAGAAAAACAAACACTTGACGGCTTTAAAAAAGTCAATCACCAACTGCGCTATTACGGCTTCCGTTCGGCCTTCGTCTCGGGATTGATGATGCCGTTAGTTCAAATGACTGCCTACTTTACGTATATTGCTATGGCAGTTATGGGAAGTTTCTATGTAATTGGCGGTGTGATCGTGGTAGGGCAACTGCAAGCCTTTATCCAATACATTTGGCAAGTGAGTCAGCCAATGGGGAATATTACCCAGCTTTCCTCTGTCTTACAAAGTGCTTCGGCAGCTGCAAAACGGGTTTTTGAGATTTTGGATGAACCGGAAGAACCAGTCAACCAAACAGATATTCCATTGCCAGCGGAATTTCATGGGGATGTTCAATTTGAACATGTCGGTTTTGCCTATGATCCGAAGAAACCGCTGATCAAAGATTTGAACTTTGAAGTGAAAGCTGGTCAGACGGTAGCGATCGTCGGACCAACTGGAGCCGGAAAGACCACATTGATCAATTTGTTGATGCGTTTCTACGATGTCAACGAAGGGGCGATCAAGATTGATGGTATTGATACGAAGAAAATGGCCCGCAGCGATGTCCGGTCGTTATTCGGCATGGTTCTGCAAGATGCTTGGTTGTATGAAGGAACGATCGGAGACAATATTCGTTTTGGTAAGTTAGATGCGACCGATTATGAAGTGGTCGATGCAGCTAAAACAGCCAATGTGGATCATTTCATCCGGACGATGCCGGACGGTTATGAGATGTTTATCAATTCCGAAGGGGATAATATCTCGCTTGGTCAAAATCAACTCTTGACGATTGCTCGAGCAGTCATTTCTAATCCGAAAATCTTGATCTTAGATGAAGCAACAAGCTCTGTGGACACACGGCTCGAAGCGTTGATCCAAAAAGCGATGGACAAAGTGATGGAAGGACGAACCAGTTTCGTCATTGCTCACCGGTTGTCTACGATTCGGGAAGCCGATTTGATCTTAGTCATGGATCAAGGAGCAATCATAGAAAAAGGCAATCATGAAACACTACTGGCAGCTGGGGGATTTTACAGTCAGCTTTATCAGAGTCAGTTTTCAGAAGAAGCAGAATAGGTCAAAAGAGTGTGGTGTCAGCCGCACTCTTTTTTTTGTATGAAGTGTGAAGATATCCGCATATAGTCGCTGTTCTCTTACGGACTGATTCGTGGTTTTCATAGTTATTCATGGTATCATGGGTACAGGAATAGAGTAGTATAGTAGTAAAGTATAGTAGTAAAGTGTAGTAGTAAAGTGTAGTGGAGAAAGAAAAATCCTAAAGGAGTTTAACAATGGATCGGAAAAAAGAGACAAATAGCCAAAAACGAAATCAACTAAACGCAGAAACTGCTAGTACGCAAAACTTTATCGCGCCAAATGCGACTGTCGTCGGAGATGTCACCATCGGCAGTGAGGCGACTGTCTGGTTCCAAGCAGTTTTGCGGGGAGATGCAAATTATATTCGAGTAGGTGAGCGGACCAATATTCAAGATGGGACGATCATTCATGTGGATCATGATGCACCCACGATCATTGCAGAAGATGTGACTGTCGGTCATCAGTGCATGCTTCATGGCTGTAAGATTGAAAAAGGGGCCTTAATCGGCATGAGTTCCATTGTTTTGAACCATGCAGTTATCGGTGAAAACAGTTTGATTGGTGCCGGTTCTTTAGTTACTCAAGGAACGATCATTCCGCCCAATGTGCTGGCTTTTGGACGTCCTGCTAAAGTGATTCGTCCGTTGACAGAGGAAGAAATTGCCAAAAACAAAGCCAATATCGCCCATTATGTTTCCTTGGGAAAAGACTACTTGCAAGGGAAATATGTTTATTAATGGCAAGCGAAGTCAATCGGATCTCGTTTAATGACGCAAAAAAACCAGCGTGCTTCAGCACAGCTGGTTTTTTGATGGATGAATTATTTTAAGCTGTTTGATTCCATGATCTCGTCGATCAAGCCGTAATCTTTTGCTTCTTGAGCAGTCATGAAGTTATCACGGTCTGTGTCTTTTTCGATGACTTCGATTGGTTGACCTGTTCGCTCAGACAAGATTTTGTTTAGGCGTTCGCGAGTTTGCAAAATGTGACGAGCTGCGATTTCGATCTCTGTTGCTTGTCCTTGTGCGCCACCTAATGGTTGGTGGATCATGATCTCAGCATTTGGCAAAGCAAAGCGTTTGCCTTTTTCACCAGCTGTCAATAAGAATGAACCCATTGAGGCAGCCATCCCCATAACGATCGTTTGCACGTCTGCTTTGATGAAGTTCATGGTATCAAAGATTGCTAGTCCGGCTGTGACGCTTCCGCCTGGTGAGTTGATGTACAAGTAGATATCTTTTTCAGAATCTTGTGCATCCAAGAATAAAAGTTGGGCGATGATCGAATTGGCTAAATCATCTGTTACTTGACCACTTAACATAATGATGCGGTCTTTTAATAGACGAGAATAGATATCATAGGCTCTTTCGCCACGAGATGATTGTTCAATGACTGTAGGAATTAAATTCATTTTTTAGTCCTCCTAAAAATCGATATAGATATAGTTTAGCACAAAGTTTTTGCAATATCTAAAAGTAAGTATACCCATTAGGTCAATAAAGGTCAAATAAAAAGTTCGTTATCTTTTTTGCCTCTCTTTTAAATTATGATACAATAAAAAGAAAGTAAGCATGAAAGGGTCAGAAGAAAATGGCAGTAGCGATTGCAGGTTTTATCGGCGTATTAGTAGGCGCCTTATTAGTAACGATCATCTTCAATCTCAGAATTCGTTACGATGAACAAAAAGAAAAACGGCGACGGCTGTTGGAGCATAAAGTCAAAGAAATCGAGACACTTCTCCAATTGAACAGGAAAATCAGCGAAATTTTACAAAAACGGGTGATCCTGATGGACGAATATGTCAGTTTCGATGCTTTCGATGACTGTTATATAACGATCGATGATTTTGCTTATTTACAGTCTTTTGCCGCACAGAATAACTTTTATTTGCCGAATTATTTTTTAGAAGAATTTTTCAAGAAAATCGGTACCCGCAGAGTGATCCTTTCACCAGAAGAAACGGTGAAGATCGGCGGTTATACGTATAAAGGCGGTCGTGTCATCATGGAGAATTTCTTGGATACACTGACTGAAATGGTCAATGAGCGCAAAACGCAAATGAAAAATTTGACCAATGAACCATTAACTTATTTTTCTAAACCATTATAGTCGAGTCAATCGAGAATGGGGCTATAACATTGAGTCTGTGACAGAAGTTGCAACGAGATGATCCGAAGGACGTGAACGGAATTGCGCTCTCCATCGTGTATTTGATGAAGACCTGCTGCAGAGTAGGAGCAATTTCATGATTGTTGGGAGGATCATTTTGTGGAAAAACTTCTGTCATAGCCTCTTTTTTTGTCGATTCTCTGATATATACAAATCCTAGCGATGCCTTTAGAAAATGAGGATGGCACAAGGAGTAGGAGTTTGGTTCTATGGGGTTCCGTGGTAAAATAGAAAAAGATTGGAGTGAAACAAATGGTACAAATCGTTGCCCATCGTGGCAGTAGTGGAGACCGTCCAGAGAACACGTTACCAGCCTTTGCAGAAGCAGTTCGGGTCAAAGCCGATATCATTGAACTAGATGTTCATCTATCAAAGGATGGTCACCTGATCGTAATGCATGATGAAACAGTCGATCGCACTACGAACGGCAAAGGCCGAATTTGTGATAAAACGCTGACAGAACTAAAAGAATTGAATGCCGGCAGCTGGTTCTCAGAAGATTATGCCGCCACAAAAGTGCCGACGTTGAAGGAAGTCCTCGATCTTTTAGCAGCAAAGAATTATCGTGGTATTTTAACGATTGAATTGAAAACAGACCATTACGAGTATCAAGGGATCGAAAAGAAAGTATCTGAATTGTTAGCCAGTCAAAGCTGGCCCTTTACTCATTGGTATTGTTCATTCAATGTTGACACATTGGATCGATTGTATGCGATTGAACCGCAAGCAACCTTTGACTTTATTATGGGAAAATCGGAGGCGAAACCTCCGTTAGCATTGTCGCGCCCTTACATTGAAGGAATTCATCCTGCCTATGAGTGGGTCAAGAAACATGAGGAACAGATCGCGGATTATCCGATTGCCATTCGTCCTTGGACAGTCGATACAGAAGCGGAAATTCGTCACTGTCTTGCAGTAGGGGTCACGGGAATTATTACCAATTTTCCTGAGCGAGTCCGGGAAGTCCAAAGGAAGGTTCAGGAGGAAGCTCATTGATGGAAAAAGTGATTGTGGTAGTCGGACCGACTGCGGTTGGAAAAACGGCCTTAAGCATCGAACTGGCGAAAAAGTATCAGGGAGAAGTGATCAGCGGCGACTCCATGCAGATCTATCGTGGCTTAGATATTGGGACAGCCAAGGTAACAGCTGCAGAAATGCAAGGAATCCCTCATCATCTGATCGATATTCGCGACAGCCATGAATCCTATTCTGTGGCAGAATTTCAAAAAGAAGCCCGTGAGTTGATCACGGCCACCCATCAACGAGGTCATCTGCCTATCGTAGCAGGGGGAACCGGATTGTACATCCAGGCTTTACTCTATGACTATCAATTAGGAGCCGCTGAGGAAAGTGATCCTTCCGTTCGGCAGCGCTACCAGCAAGAAGCAGCAAGAATTGGCAAAGAAGCGCTATGGCAAAAGTTGCAGGTATTAGATCCTTTAGCCGCAGCAAAGATCCATTACAACAATGAACGTAAAGTGATCCGCGCGTTGGAAGTCTTGGAAACAACGGGAATAAGCATTGCAGCCCCGACTACTGCACCGGAAGCGGTATACGATTATTTTATGATTGGGCTTTCCACAGACCGACAGTTGTTGTATCAGCGTATTGATCAGCGAGTCGATCAAATGGTGGAAGCAGGTTTGGTTGCGGAAGCACAACAGGTGCTGATCCATCCTGAGACCCAAGCAGCAAAAGGAATCGGGTACAAAGAATTTGCCCCTTATTTTGCCGGTACATGTTCATTAGAAGAAACGGTCGCACAAATCAAACAACAGTCTCGCAGGTACGCCAAACGGCAACTGACTTGGTTCAAGAATCGTCTCGCTCCTAGATGGGTCGATCTTGTCCAGCATCCTGAGGACGTATCTTCGATCGAAAAAGCGATCGACCAATGGTTGGAGGAGAAGGAATGACACAAGAACGCGTAATCCTTGTTGGCGTAGAAACAGAACGAAATTATTCGACCTTTGCGTCCTCAATGAATGAATTGAAAAGTTTGACCAAAACAGCAAACGGAGAGGTGATTTTTTCACTGATCCAAAAACGGCCGCAAGTTGATCGGCAAACAGTGATCGGAAAAGGAAAATTGGCGGAACTGCAACAGTTAGTGGATGCCCATGAAGCTGATTTGGTGATTTTCAATCATGAATTGACACCCCGACAAAGCCAGTTGATTGGTGAAGAATTAGGGGCGCCAGTTATTGATCGTGTCCAATTGATTTTAGATATCTTTGCTATGCGCGCTCGTTCAAAAGAAGGAAAACTGCAAGTAGAGCTGGCACAATTAGATTATTTGCTGCCTCGATTGATCGGACAAGGGAAAAATATGTCCCGTCTGGGGGGCGGTATTGGAACGAGAGGACCAGGAGAAACCAAACTGGAGACGGATCGACGCCATATCCGTAATCGGATCACGATCATTAAACGAGAGTTGAAGGAAGTCGCTGCTCATCGTGATCGTACCCGTCAGAAACGCCGCGACAGTCAAGTCTTTCAGATCGGTTTGATCGGGTATACCAATGCTGGGAAATCAACGATTTTGAATTTATTGACTAGTGCGGATACCTATGAGCAAGACCAACTGTTTGCGACGTTAGATCCTTTGACAAAGCGTTGGCGGTTGCCGGAAGGATTGGAAGTGACCGTTACCGATACTGTCGGCTTTATTCAAGAACTGCCGACACAATTGATCGATGCCTTTCATTCTACATTAGAAGAGAGTCAAAATATGGATCTGCTGCTGCATGTGGTTGATGCTGGTTCTCATGATCGGCAACAGCAAGAAAAAACAGTTTTAGCATTGATGGAAGAACTATCATTGACGCAAGTCCCAGTTCTGACGATCTATAATAAAGCTGATCGCATTGATCCAGAACAATTTGTGCCGACGCTGTTCCCCAATGTTTTGATTTCTGCCAAGAGCAGTAAAGGGAAAGAACAACTGATCCAAGCAATTAAAATGGAACTCATGCAAATCATGCAGCCTTATCAAACCGTTTTAGCTGCCAATGAAGGCAAGCGATTGAGCCGTTTGAAGCGGGAAACACTCTTGCTTACCAATGACTTTGACGAGGAAGATCAAACCTATCACCTAAAAGGTTTTGCATTGCCAGGTTCTGCCGGGATCTATCCAACAATTGAAGAGTAACGCTCAGGAAATGAAGTGGTCGAGCTGTGTGTAGGGAATTCTAATACCTGCACGCAGTTTTTTTTCAGTGATTACCACTGGAAATTTTTTTCATTCGACCAGTAAAAGGATGGTTTTCTAGTGATTGTTCTGCCAAACAGAAAAAAATAAATGTCTATGTCACTTTTTCTTACATGAAGGGTTGACAGTGGAAAAAACAATTGGTATAGTTTCAATTAAGTTATGCAGGATCATCTAAATGAGGGAGGCGCCACGTTATGCGGGAAAAAGAGTTGCGGCGTTCGATGTCTGTCTTTCCGATTGGAACAGTGATGAAACTAACGGATCTGACGGCTCGTCAAATTCGTTACTATGAAGAACAAGAACTGATCCATCCAGAACGCAGTGATGGTAATCGACGCATGTATTCATTAAATGATATCGATACGCTATTAGAAATCAAAGACTATCTGTCAGATGGTTTGAATATGGCTGGGATCAAACGTGTGTACGAGATGAAAATTGCCAAAGAACAAGAAGCAAAGAACAAACCGCCACTGACTGACGAAGATGTTCGTCGAATCTTTTATGACGAACTCCTAGCGCAAGGTGGTCTGAATCAACAACAGCCATTCCAACAAAAAGGTCCGCTAATGTAGATCAATGTTGTGGCACGAAAGAATAAAGGTCAAAGGAAGGGATATTATGCCGAAAATTGAAAGAACAGCCGAAGATATCAAACAAATCGTTAAAGACGAGAATGTACGTTTCTTGCGCTTGATGTTTACTGACATCTTGGGAACGATCAAAAATGTAGAAGTACCAGTTAGCCAATTGGAAAAAGTACTTGAGAACAAAATGATGTTCGATGGCTCCTCCATTGAAGGATTCGTACGGATTGAAGAAAGCGATATGTACCTTTACCCAGATTTATCTACTTGGATGATTTTCCCATGGGAAAGTGAGCATGGCAAAGTCGCTCGTTTGATTTGTGATATCTACAACCCTGATGGCACGCCATTTGCTGGCGATCCTCGCGGCAATTTAAAACGGGCACTATCAGATATGGAATCTCTAGGTTTTACTTCTTTCAATCTTGGGCCTGAACCGGAATTTTTCCTTTTCAAATTAGATGAAGATGGCGAAATCACAACAGACCTAAATGACAAAGGCGGCTATTTTGATTTTGCACCGACTGACTTAGGTGAGAACTGCCGCCGCGATATCGTATTAGAATTAGAAAGCCTTGGTTTTGAAGTAGAAGCCTCCCACCACGAAGTAGCACCAGGCCAGCACGAAATCGACTTTAAATATGCCGATGCGGTAGAAGCGTGCGATAACATCCAAACTTTCAAATTAGTTGTCAAAACGATTGCCCGCAAACACGGTTTGCATGCGACATTTATGCCAAAACCATTATATGGCATCAATGGGTCAGGTATGCACTGCAATATGTCCTTGTTCAATGGAAAAGAAAATGTCTTCTTTGATGAAGAAGGACCAATGCAGTTGAGCCAAACGGCGTATCATTTCCTAGCCGGTTTGATTGAACATGCCCGTGCTTATACAGCAGTCTGCAACCCAACAGTCAATTCTTACAAACGTCTGGTCCCAGGTTACGAAGCACCGGTTTATGTTGCTTGGTCAGGACGCAACCGTTCACCACTGATTCGTGTTCCTGAATCTCGCGGCTTGTCC
Organism: Enterococcus sp. RTP21361st1_A6_RTP21361_211029; assembly: GCF_040910045.1. Taxonomy (NCBI): domain Bacteria; kingdom Bacillati; phylum Bacillota; class Bacilli; order Lactobacillales; family Enterococcaceae; genus Enterococcus; species Enterococcus sp. RTP21361st1_A6_RTP21361_211029. The sequence goes on from NZ_JBDGBK010000081.1 coordinate 12,931, forward strand.
ACCCGGTTAGAATTGCGCTCCGTTGATCCATCCGCTAATCCGTATTTGGCAATGGCTGTCTTGCTGCAAGCCGGTTTAGATGGTATCCGTCGTGAGTTGACACCGCCGCCTGCAGTGGACCGCAACATTTATGTGATGAATGAAGAAGAACGTGCAGAAGCACAAATCGAAGACCTGCCATCAACGATCCACAATGCGATCAAAGAATTGCGTAAAGATGACGTGATGATCGATGCATTGGGCAAACACATTTTTGCGAACTTTGTGGAAGCCAAACGTTTGGAATGGGCCGCTTTCCGTCAAACAGTTTCTGAGTGGGAACGCGAGCAGTACCTTGAATTGTACTAATCAATTACTAGTCGTTCGATCTGCAGAGGCAACAAACGAATAAGTCATTGGAAGATGGTCCTTAGAATCTATTGAAGCGTCTGTGACAACCGATACAAAAAAAGAAACCGCTAGAGAAAACCAATCTAGCGGTTTTGTTCTGTTATCTATTCAAAGTAGAAGACAGGAATCGAACCTGCACCTTGTTTTCGCAAAAATGATAAGAAAACGATTTCTGATCATTTGTAACAAAACAAGTAAAGCACCGAGCTTCCTCTACAAGAATCATTATGACAAGCAGACCCAAAGAATCCATTAAGAAAGTAAGAAAGAAGTTTAGCGATTTGTGAATGTTCATCGAAATCAGCGATTTTTCGATGTATCCGCATCCAGAAAGGATTCGAGAAAAGTTTGCTTGACTTTTGCTAGGCAAGATTGTATCATTCTGTTTGGGCACTCTTGAAAAAGAGTCAGAAAGTGATTTAGAATTTTCGCTCCCTATTCATTTATGGATAGGGAGCTTTTCTTATTTTCTAAGTACTTTTCCTGCAAAATAGTTTAAAAGGAGTTTTTCAGTTTATGACAAAATATATTTTTGTAACCGGCGGTGTGGTTTCTTCGATCGGTAAAGGTATTGTGGCAGCATCACTAGGACGCTTATTGAAGAATCGTGGCTTAAAAGTAACGATCCAAAAGTTTGATCCTTACATCAATGTTGATCCAGGAACGATGAGCCCATACCAACATGGTGAGGTATTCGTGACCGATGATGGTGCAGAAACAGATTTGGACTTAGGCCATTATGAACGTTTCATCGACATCAACTTGAACAAATACTCAAATGTAACGACTGGAAAAATCTATTCAGAAGTTTTGCGCAAAGAACGTAAAGGGGAATACTTAGGAGCAACTGTCCAAGTAATTCCGCACATCACCAATGAAATCAAAGAAAAAATCATGCGGGCAGCAAAAATGACCGATTCAGATGTCATCATCACTGAAGTCGGCGGAACCGTTGGCGACATCGAGTCGTTGCCGTTTCTAGAAGCGTTGCGCCAAATGAAAGCTGACGTTGGTTCGGACAATGTGATGTACATTCATACAACGTTGATTCCTTACTTAAAGGCAGCGGGTGAAATGAAAACCAAACCAACGCAACACAGTGTAAAAGAGTTGCGAGGATTGGGTATCCAACCAAATATCCTAGTGGTTCGGACTGAACAACCTGTGTCCCAATCAACAAAAAACAAATTGGCCCAATTTTGTGATGTTGCACCTGAAGCGGTTATCGAATCCCGAGATGTAGAAACACTCTATTCGATCCCATTGGCTTTACAAGCACAAGGAATGGATCAAATCGTTTGCGATCACTTGAAATTGAATGCGCCAGTAGCTGATATGACAGAATGGCAAGCATTAGAGGAAAAAGTATTGAACTTGAAAAAGAAAGTCCGCATTGCATTGGTAGGGAAATATGTGGAATTGCCAGATGCGTATCTGTCTGTTGTTGAAGCATTGAAACATTCTGGTTTTGCTTATGATGCCGACATTACGATCGATTGGATCAAAGCCCATGAATTAACGAAAGACAATGTTGCCGAATACTTACTGGATGCAGACGGTATCTTAGTTCCCGGCGGTTTTGGCGATCGTGGAATCGAAGGCAAGATCGAAGCGATTCGGTATGCTCGTGAAAATGATGTCCCATTCCTAGGGATTTGTCTGGGAATGCAAATGGCCTGCGTGGAATTTGCCCGCAATGTCGTTGGGTTAGAAAATGCGAATTCGGCAGAAACTGATCCCGATACAGCAAACAACATCATTGATTTGATGGCAGATCAAGAAAATATTGAAAACTTAGGCGGTACGCTACGTTTAGGCTTGTATCCATGTAAAGTCAAAAAAGGAACGAAAACAGCTGCAGCCTATGAAGGAGAAGAAGTCGTACAAGAACGTCATCGTCACCGTTATGAATTCAATAATAAATACCGCGAAATCTTTGAAGCAGAAGGTATGGTCTTCTCAGGTGTCTCACCAGACAATCGCTTAGTTGAAATCGTTGAGATCCCAGAAAATAAATTCTTTGTGGGTTGCCAATTCCATCCCGAATTGATTTCACGACCAACACGTCCACAACGATTGATCAAAGCATTTGTTGGTGCATCATTAGACAATCGTGGGTAACACATATAGTACCAGATTAAAAACCAGCTGTTGAGCTGGTTTCAGGCTGTAGGCAATGTCCCGGAAAAGGGAGGCCTACAGCCTTTTTTGGCTCTTCGTCAAATCGTGTTGGTGAAGACAAATTTGAATAAAACTTAGTCCGATATGCGGCGCGTTCTGTG
>NZ_JBDGBK010000082.1:0-15507 GCF_040910045.1 Enterococcus sp. RTP21361st1_A6_RTP21361_211029
ATGTAGCTTCAGCTACATCATTAGCTGGTGTGCTTGTTCCGTGAGCATTGATATAGCCTACTTCGGCTGGAGTGATCGCTGCTTCAGACATCGCGAGTTTCATTGCTTTTCCAGCACCTGAACCGTCAGGATTCGGTGCAGTCATATGGTAGGCATCACAATTGGCACCATAGCCAACAACTTCCCCGAGAATCTTCGCTCCGCGCTTTTGGGCATGTTCAAATGATTCTAGAATCAAAACCCCAGCACCTTCTCCCATAACAAACCCGCTGCGGTTTTTGTCAAATGGTGTGGATGCTTTGTCTGGATCAGATTCCGTTGTTAATGCCGTTAAAGAAGCAAAACCAGCGATACCAATCTCACAAATCGTTGATTCAGATCCGCCAGCAATCATCACGTCTGCATAACCATGTTTGATATTGCGGAAAGCCTCACCAATCGAATGAGTACCGGATGCACAAGCAGAGACCGTAGTTGTACAAATACCTTTTGCCCCCACACGCAATGCAATGTTTCCTGTCACCATGTTGACGATCGACATGGGCACAAACATTGGAGACACACGATTTGCACCTTTTTCATGCATTCGAATCACTTGGTCTTGAATAGTTGGCAAACCTCCAATACCTGATCCGACCATGACACCGAATCGATCGGCATCTAACGCTTCAGAATTCAAACCCGCCATTTTCATTGCTTCAAGGGCAGCATAGATCCCATAAATCGAAAAAAGATCCATCCGTTTCGTATCTTTTTTGACAAAGTATTTTTCTAGTGGAAACTCTTTGACTTCAGCTGCTACTGAAATCCCTGTTCCACTGGCGTCAAATTTGGTAATGGGGCCAATCCCATTGGTTCCATTTTGCAAACTAGCTAAAAATGTTTCTGGATCATTCCCTATTGGGGAAGTCACACCGTATCCTGTAATAACTACTCGATTCATAAGTATCTCCTTTCTATCCTTGCATGGCCATTCCGCCATCTACGCTGACTACTTGACCTGTGATATAAGCGCTTTGGGCCAAAAAAACCGCAGCTTTTGCGACATCTTCTACAGCACCAAATCGCTGCAACGGAATATTATTGATCGATTGTTCTTTTACCTTATCAGAAAGAACTGCGGTCATCTCCGTTTCAATAAATCCTGGTGCGATCGCATTACAGGTAATGCCTCTAGCCGCTCCTTCGCGGGCAACTGATTTGGTAAAACCAATCACGCCAGCTTTACTTGCTGCATAATTTGCTTGACCAATGTTGCCAGTCAATCCTACGACACTAGTCAAATTAATGATACGTCCTTCGCGTAGTTTCATCATCTTTTTGAGAGCTACTTGCGTCATGTTGAAGGTTCCAGTCAAATTGATCTTCAATACACTTTCAAATTCTTCTGGTTTCATGCGCAACAATAACTTGTCATTGGTGATTCCTGCGTTGTTGACTAAAATGTGGATCGGTCCTAATTCAGCTTCCGCTTGTGCAAGCATCGAAACAGCTTGATCGTATTCGGATATATCACCGTTGACTGCGATGCATTTCACACCAAAACGGGTAATCGTCTCTATAAGAGTTTGAGGTATCTCTTTCCGCCCATTCAATACGATATTGGCTCCTTCTTTGGCAAATGCTTCTGCAATGCCAAAGCCAATCCCTCTTGAACTACCAGTAATAAAGACATTTTTATTTGTCAGTTCCATAAATTCCTCCTAATCAAACCTTGAAAGTGTGTCAAAAAGTGTTTGAGCATCTTCCACTCTCGAAGCAGCAATGGTTTTGTCGATTTTTTTCAAAAAACCGGTCAATACTTTTCCGGGACCGATCTCGATCATCTGCTCAATTCCCATTTGTTTCAACTGCTCGATGCTTTCATAAAAACGCACAGGTGATTTGACTTGCTTCTCTAATAATTCTTTGACTTGTTCTTGTTTCATCGGTTTCGCAGTCGTGTTGCTGATCACCGGCACCTGTAAATCTTTGATTTCAATTTTCGCCAGCTCTTGAGCAAGTTGTTTAGAAGCGGGTTCTAAAAGTTTTGTATGGAAAGGGCCGCTGACAATTAATGGAATTATTCGTTTGGCTCCCGCCGCTTGCAATAACTGAACGGCTTGGTCAACCGCAGCTACTTCCCCACCGATGACAATTTGCTGCGGCGTATTGTAATTAGCTGGCGAAACGATCCCTACTTGGCTAGCTTCTTTACAAATCGCCTCAATGGTTTCAGCCGGAGTATTCATCACAGCGACCATTTTACCCACACCCTGTGGTGCGGCATTTGCCATAAACTTGCCGCGTTTTTGCACGAGGGCTACAGCAGTTTGAAAGTCTAATGCGCCGCTTGCTACTAATGCGGAATATTCACCTAAGCTCAAACCAGCCAAAGCATCGGCCTGGAGACCTTTTTCTTTTAACAAACGCCAAAAAGCCACACTGACGGTTAAAATGGCTGGCTGCGTATATTCAGTTTGATTCAAACGGTCATTTTCAGTAAAACATAGTTCAGTCATATCATAGCCGAGCATCTCACTTGCTTCCGTAAAGGTTTGTTGAACACTTGATTCTTGCTGATATAACTCCTGACCCATTCCTACATATTGGGCTCCTTGACCGCTGAATAAAAATGCTGTTTTCATTTTAAACTCCTTTTTTGAACTGAAAGATTTTGGAGAAAATGGCATCTTCACTCGCAGATCTCAGCGAGTGAAACACACTCTTTCTATTACAAGGAAAGGCTAGGCTGTTTGCCTAGCCTCGTTTTTTATGCTTGTTGTTTTTCAACGTATTTAACTAGATCTTCGACAGTTTTGATGCCGTCTTCAGTTTCGATTTTTACATCGAATTCATCTTCGATCTCGTTAATGATTTGGAAAAGGTCTAAGCTGTCTGCTTCAAGATCCTCTTGAATGTTTGTGTTTAATTTGATTTCTTCTTTTTCTTTTCCTAATTCTTCTGCTACGATTTCTTGAATTTTTTCGAATACCATGTGTATATTCCTCCAATGTGTTTTCTTCAATATTGATTGTGAACAGGCTATAAAGCTGCCAGCATGGTCCCCCATGCTAATCCGCCGCCGAAACCTGAGAACACCACTTTTTGTCCGCTGCCTAAAGACAGCGTGCCGCGTTTCACTTCTTCATCTAACAAAATCGGAATTGAAGCGGCTGAAGTATTGCCATAAAATTGCATATTTTGCAAAAACTTATGTCGCGGGACCTTTAATTTCCGAGCCACTTTATCTAAGATTCGGGAATTGGCCTGATGCAACAAGTAATAATCTACCGATTCATGCTCACTGATTGCATGAATGGATTGAACGACATCGCGTGTCGCAAAATCAAAAATTTCACGACCAACCATCTGCATACAAGCACTGTATTGGGTTGACGAACTTCCGTAAGGATTCTTATTTTCAACAAAACCTGATGTCAGAGAGAGTCCTCTGGTTCCATCAGACTGCAGCGATTCCTTCAAGAGATGCTGATGGTTGGTTGCTTCTAAAAGCACCCCGCCTGCCCCGTCTCCAAATAAAACTGCGGTTGAACGATCTTCCCAATCCAAGACCTTTGACAGCACTTCACCGCCAATGACGAGCCCTTTTTTAGAACCGGTCCGAATCAATTTTTCTGCTAAAGACAATGCATAAACAAATCCGGCACAAGCTGCGCTGATATCAAAAGCAAAAGCTTGATGGGCGCCAATATTCCCTTGAACTTGGCAAGCAACTGCCGGTGTATTGAAATCCGGAGTGATGGTCGCTACTAGGATAAAGTCCAATTCATCTGGAGCAAGTCCCCTTGATGCCAAAAGTTTCGTAGCAACATTCGTACATAAATCGGAAGTATTTTCTCCATTACTAATTCGACGTTCTTTGATTCCTGTACGTGAAAAAATCCAGTTATCTGATGTATCCATAATTTCTGAAAGTTGCTGATTCGTCACGATTTGTTCAGGAACATAGCTTGCTGTTGCGGTAATCTTTCCAAACATATTCATCCGTTACACTCACTTATAATCTTGTAAAAAGTCATGCAGATTTTTTAAGGCTTTAAGTAAAGCTTGCTCTTCATCCGTAGACATCTGGCTTAGAACGCCTTTGACCATCTCACGGTGAAAATGTTGATGTACCCGATAAAGCAATTTGCCTTTTTTTGTCAACGCAAGTTTGACTACGCGTCGATCGTCTTCACTGCGAATGCGTTCTACATATTCTTTTTTAACCAAACGATTGATTGCAATGGTGAGGGTCCCAACAGTAATAGAAAGCTCTTTAGCGACTTCTGAAGTTGTTTTCTTCTTGTACATGCCGATTGCTTCAATCGTATGCATTTCTGTGATTGAAAGATCTTTAAATTGTGATTTCTTTAATTCTGATTCTTCGATCACGAGAATGTCATTGAAGACACTGACTAAATAGTCGTTGACCGTTTCTAAATTTGGTTCCATATCTTTCACCATCCGAATAGTTTGATAATCAAATCATTTGATAGTCAAACTATAAAGTAACTTTTAGAGAATTGCAAGAAAATTTTTTGATTTTTATTTTTTTTAAGCGCATTTTTATTTTCAGTACGCTTTTCTAACCTTCACAAGTTTTTAAGTTGACAATTACCAGAGAATCGAGTAGTTAAAAATTATTTTGATTATCAAAGATTTCTTCCATCATTTCACGAAAATGATTATCGTGTCAGAACATCACTTGTTCTACACCTTAAATTTTGGTATCGTTGCAGTGTAGAAATGAGGTGATGGACATCAACGCACGGATCGAATACTTAAAGCAAAAAGCAAATGCGTTACCCCAAAAACCTGGGATTTATTTAATGAAAGATTCTCATGGCGGAATTCTGTATGTTGGAAAAGCCAAGCAATTGAAACAACGAGTTTCTTCTTATTTTCGCAAAAATACACAGCATACAAACAAGATTCTGCGTTTAGTTCACAATGTCGTAGATTTCGAAACAATTTTCGTAGACACAGAACTCGATGCGCTATTGTTAGAATGTCAGTTGATTCAGCAACATCGTCCCATTTATAACCGTCAAATGACCAACTTTCTTAATTACCAATACATCCGCTTTGATGCAGGAAACATCGTTCGAACAAATGAGGCAGCAGAGGATGCAATAGGACCTTTTCGCCGATCCAAGCAATTGCCGGAAATCATTGAGATATTGACAGAAACGTATCAATTACCTTCTGTCAATCCTTATAAACTTCTCTCGTTGTCCAAACAGTTGCCGTTGATGCAAACTATTCCTTTGGAAGAAAAACTGAATGAGCTGAAACTTTTCTTTCGTGCAGAAAGCAAGACAATATTTAGTTATCTCGACCAACGATTGCATTATTTTGCGGAACAGTTACTTTTTGAACAGGCTGATCAACTACTGTACCAAAAAAAATTGCTTCAATCCTTTTATCGAGAAATTCTCGAGGTGAATACTCTGATCGCTCTCCCAGAATTTCGCTTTGAGATTCCTCTTGAAACCTCTCTTGAAGCTTCTCTTGCTGCCGATTCATCACAAGTAAAAGTCTATCAACTCTCTTTTGGACAAATCATTCATAGCGAAGTTGTATCAACCTCTGATGCTTTTGTTCCAGCACCTTTAACAACAGCTAAACGATTGCTGCCAACAGACCTTGACCCTCTACATATAATTTTGCGCCAGTTAAGACAATTAAATTTTGTGCTGTCAAATACCTAAACGCTCAAATGATTGCAACAAAAAACCAGCGCTCCTTAAAGAGGAACGCTGGCAATGCGTATGGCATTTTTCATCTGAACGCTGATACGTTTATTGGATCAAATCATAAATTTCCATGGCTACAATATCAATATTATCAAATTGATAAGACTGACTTGACTCTGCTTCCGTTAACTCAAACGTTTCTGTGGTGTTATCGTAGGTCACTGTGCATTTTTCTACGCCTTCTTTTTCGAAACGGCGAACTTGAACCTCGTTGTCTTGCGCTTCGACCATCGCTTCTAAACGTTTGATGATAGCGACTAATTGCGAACTTTTCATTCGTAAGCCTCCTTTTTCTGTCCGTTATATTGTATCAAATCATATTCTATCTTGCATTGATTTTTTACAATTTATTTTGTCATTTTAAGATTTTTTTCCATCTTGCCACCAAAGCTTAATCAGGGCTTGAGTCCCATCACTTTCATAGCCAGCTTCCGCTAAGCGATCGTACATTTTTTTTGCCAAAGCCGTACTTGGCAAATCCAGTCCCATTTTCGCTGCTTCATCAAGTGCGATACCTAAATCTTTGATAAAATGTTTGACAAAAAAACCAGGTGAAAAATCTTCTTTCAAAATACGGGGGCTGTAGTTGGCCAATGACCAGTTTGCGGCGCTGCCACCAGATAATGTCTCAATGACTTGCGGAAGTTCTAAACCTGCTTTATCGGCATAGACGAGCATCTCAGTCATTCCAGTCATCGTGCCAGCAATCATGATCTGATTGGCCATTTTTGTGTGCTGGCCTTTGCCGGCAGAGCCATGAAGATGACACGTTTTTCCGACAATCTCAAATAGTGGTTCAACTTTTTGATAGGCTTCCTCGTCACCACCCGCCATTATCGTCAACGTTCCATTTTTTGCTCCAAGGTCACCACCAGAAACTGGCGCATCAATACTTGCCGCACCATGCTCTTTTGCCGTTTGATAGATTTGTTCTGCTAATTTTGGCGTACTAGTTGTAAAGTCAACTAAATATTTTGCCGCGACATCGGTTTGAAAAATTCCCTTTTCTCCATAGTAAACTTCCTCAACATCTGCAGGATAGCCGACCATTGTGAAAACAACTTCACTTTCAGCAGCAACTATTTCAGGCGTATCACACCAAACCGCTCCCTTAGCGACTAATTCGTCTGTTTTGCTTTTTGTACGATTATACACATTTACATGATGTCCGCTTGCTAAAAAGTGACCGACCATTGATTGGCCCATGACACCCGTTCCAATAAAACCTAGCTTCATAGTCATACCTCCAAAAATAAAAAAATTCACGTCTTTAGTATACGCTAAAAACGTGAACTTGACTGCAATAATGTTTAATCAATTGTTCGTTTAAATGATTTCAATTTGACTTTGAATTTTTTCAATGTTTCTTCGGTTTCCTTGTCTAGGCGTTCTGTCTCATAGTAAGCAATCATATCATGGTAAAAAGAAAGCATCGATTCACCAAAGTGTGCCGCAGAGATTTCATACATTTTTCGTGCTAAGACACTTTCATTCCTAGGAATCTGCTGTTGATAATAATGAATAAATGCAGAAGCAAAATCTTGATCGGTGTCAAAGGTCACACCAAGAGATGGATCATCGATCAATGTATTTAAATAATCATTGCCTTCAACGACTAAAGGCGTACCTGCTGCCATTGCTTCTGTATACGTCAGTCCTTGTGTCTCTGAAGTAGAAGCACTGACGAAGAAATCTGCTGCATGATAATAGATGGCTACTTCATCATTTGCAACCTCTCCAACAAAATGAACATGGTCAGACAAGTTCATTTCTTGAACTTTTTCTTCCAATTTTTCTTTGTAAGGCCCTTTGCCCACGATCACTAATTTGGCTGAAGGAATTTTTGCTAGAATATCAGGCAGTCCATCAACGATCGCTTGGATATTTTTCTCATAAGAAATACGACTCAATGATAATAACATTGGCTGGTCTTCTTCAATCGCCAATTCTTGACGCAAGGCTCGTTTCATTTCCAGAGTGATATCCGGACGGCGAAATTTCTCTACCTCAATACCAGTGGGAATGATGCGCATCGGCGACACAACGCCATAACTGCGTAGTGTATCGATGACCCGTTCACTCGGGCAGACAACCCCAGTAGAATGATTGGCAAACAGACGAGAGAAATACTTTACGTGTGTAGGTCGCAAAACTTTTCCTTTCGCAATATAATGCAGATAATCTTCATACATTGTATGATAGGTATGAATCACAGGAATCTGTAGTTTTCGACCCACCATTTTTCCCAGTAGTCCCGCACCAAATTCAGTATGGGTATGAATCAGTTCTAGTTCCAACTCTTTCGCAATCAAATAGGCATACCACATGCCCCGCACCACGATTCTACGGTCTTTGAAAGACACGAAAGGCACACTAGGCATACGAATGATATCTTCCTCATCCATTTCTGCATTTGGATCTGTAGTCGTAAAGATATAGACCTTATGGCCCTTCTTTTCCAACTCTTCTTTTAATGTTTTGATCGATGTCGCTACACCGCTCACTTGCGGAAAATATGTGTCTGTAAAAAATCCGATTTTCACAACGGTACCTCCAAACTTGCCGTCAATCAACGGGTTTTTCTTCTAAAACGCTTTGATAAACTTTCTTTAACTCTTTTCCAATTTCTTCAATACTCCGTTCTGCAGCTGCTTGATAGCCGGCAGCTGACAGATCTGGTACACGACCTTCTACGATGTTAGCAATTTGTTCAACGAACTCATCAACTGTCCGTCCCATATAAGAATTTTGATTCTCTTGCAACCAACCATGATAAACAGGAATGTCACGCACTAGAACTTTCTGCTTACTAGCAAGCGCCTCTAACACAACGATCCCTTCTGTTTCTTCATAGGAAGGAAAGAAAAACAGATCTGCTCCAGAATAGGCCCCCTCAATGACATCTCCTTTGATATAGCCAGGAAAAATAACATTTTCAGGATGGTTTTCTTTCACGAGATCTCGAACCGCTTTAGGGATCGTATACATAGGTGTATGTCCAAACCAAATAAAAGTATACTCTGGCATGCGGCGAGCAATCTCAACAAAATCGACAATTCCTTTTCTCTCAAAATACAAGCCAACAGAAATAATCACTTTTTGATCCGCCGACAATTGGAAATAGTCGCGAAAAGCCTGTTCTTTTTTTGGTTCCGGACGATATTTGTCCAAATCAATCCCATTAGAGATCGCACAGATCGGTACCTTGATGCCATACCCTTCCAATAGTTCTTTTGCGTAGGGCGTTGGGGTTATCAATTGATCGGCTCGGGAATATAAATTGATCAAATATTTTTTGTATAATGGCGATAACTGGTTTGAGCCGATAAATGAATTTCGAAAATCTTCTTCAGTCGAATGCGCATGGTAAATTACCTTTTTGCCTTGTTTCCTTGCTTTATTGATTTGATTCAACGAATTGATCCCATACGTATTAATATGAAGTATATCATAATCCTCAGCTTGTTTGTCTAATGTATATTCAACACCGATACTGCTCAGTGCACGTTGCTGATGCGCAAGTGCTCTGCCGATACCAGATTTCTCTAAAAGCTTTTCACTTTCAAAATAGAGAAGTACTTTCAAACGAGATTCCTCCTTCTAAACTGTTACATCTAGTATAACATAGCTAGACGAGAACACCCTCCAACTCAAGGCCTAGTTTTTGTATTGATTTCTATCATACGTCAAAAAGCTGGTTTATCAAAGGTCATCAAAACAATATGACAAAACTGTTCGCTCCCAGACCACAAAAAAAGCAGCAAGCGAATTCGCTTGCTGCTAACTTTTAACTACTTTACATATTGATTGATCAATTCGACTACTTCTTCCATCGTATCGCAATCTTCCAAAGCACGTTTTGCTAATTCTTGCATGTCAGTTGTTGACAAGCGTTTCATTAAGCTCCGTGTTTTAAGTACAGAAGTTGCGCTCATAGAGAATTCATCTAAGCCCATACCGACTAGAAGTGGCACAGCAGTTTGATCGCCAGCCATTTCTCCACACATACCAGCCCATTTACCTTCAGCATGTGCTGAATCGATTACGTTTTTGATCAAACGTAGAATAGATGGGTTATATGGTTGGTAAAGATATGAAACTTGTTCATTCATACGGTCTGCAGCCATTGTGTATTGGATCAAGTCATTGGTACCAATACTGAAGAAGTCTACTTCCTTGGCAAATTTGTCAGCTAAGACAGCTGCTGCAGGAATTTCGATCATGATACCTACTTGAATATCTTCAGAGACAGTTACGCCTTCATCGATCAATTTTTGACGTTCTTCTTCGTACATTTTTTTCGCAGTACGGAACTCTTTCAATGTTGCCACCATCGGGAACATAATACGCAAGTTTCCGTGAGCAGAAGCACGTAACAGCGCACGAAGTTGTGTACGGAACATGCCGTCACCCAACTCAGATAAACTGATACGCAATGCACGATAGCCTAAGAATGGGTTCATTTCGTGTGGCAATTTCAAGTAAGGAAGTTCTTTGTCCCCACCGATGTCCATTGTACGAACAACGACTGGTTTACCAGCCATTCCTTCAAGAACTGCTTTGTATGCTTCATATTGGTCATCTTCTGTAGGAAAATCAGGAGAATCCATGTACAAGAATTCTGTCCGGTATAAACCGACAGCTTCTGCACCATTGTTGTGAACACCTTCAAGATCTTTAGGCGTTCCGATATTTGCAGCTAATTCAAAGTGCTTGCCGTCAGCTGTAACGGTTTGAGCATCTTTCAATTTTTCCCATTCTGCTTTTTGTTCCGCGTAAGCTTTCCCTGCTTCAATAAATTCAGCAGCTTGGTCTTCAGTAGGATTGATGATAACATCTCCTAAGATTCCGTTAACTGCCAGAATATCACCAGCATTCACTTTAGCTGTGATTTCTTTTGATCCTACGATTGCAGGAATCTCAAGAGATCGAGCCATGATTGCTGAGTGAGAGGTACGTCCCCCGATATCAGTTACAAAAGCTTTAACGAAGTTGCGGTCTAGTTGCGCAGTATCACTTGGTGTCAAATCGTGAGCAACGATAACAACTTCTTCGTTGATCATTGAAGGATTTGGCAACGTCACATTTAGCAAATGTGCCAAGATACGTTTCGCAACGTCTTTGATGTCCGCTGCACGTTCTTGCATGTATGCATTGTCATCCATTGCTTCAAACATGCCGATATACATGTCAGTGACTTCTTTCAATGCAGCTTCTGCATTGACTTTGTTATCTGCCATGTTTTGTTTGATTTGTCCGATCATTTCAGGATCTGACAGAACCATTAAATGAGCATCAAATACTTGTGCTTCTGCCTCGCCTAAAGATTGCGCTGCTTTGTCACGGATTTGTTGCAATTCCGCTGTTGACTTTGCTAGAGCTTCATCTAAACGAGCTTCTTCTGCTGCCGTATCTTCAACATTTACTTTTGAAAAAGATAAATCAGGTTGTACTAACAGGTAGGCTTTGGCAACGGCTACACCATCACTAGCAGCAATTCCTTTTAGCATCTCAACCATTATTCAGACAAACCTTCTTTTTTCATTGTTTCAACGATTGCAGCGATTGCATCTGCTTCGTCAGCACCTTCAGCAGTGATTGTAACGTCAGAACCTTGACCAACACCTAGAGACATAACGCCCATGATTGATTTAAGGTTTACTGATTTACCTTTGTACTCCAAGTTGATATCAGAGTTGAATTTGCTTGCTGTTTGTACTAATAAAGTAGCTGGACGTGCGTGAATCCCTGTCTCAGCAACTACGTGAAAATCTTTCTTTTCCATATTGATCAATCTCCTTTATGATACGGTTTTTTTGTGGTGAAGGCTTTTTTTGACTCAGTCAATTGTCAGACTCAAAAAAACGCCCTTTCAACTGTTAAGATTACCATTTTTTTCTCTGATAGACAACCGTTTTCTCTTAAGAAAACGACTGAAATGAACCTATATTTGTTTTTATGGTTGGTACCGATAGATGATCTTGCCATTCAAGCCAGCCTCGCCGACAAATTTCATGCGGTCTTCCAATTTTAACCATGCTTCTCGAAATAGCAGAAATTCGGATTGTTCTACCAGCAATTCGTCGATTTCTCCAGAGCGCAACTGTTCAATTTGTTCAACAAATCGATTTTCATTCATCTCTATCACCTCTTCATCTTCTCCATTATAAACGATTCTTTTTTCAGGGAAAAGTTGTTTCCGTCATCAAAGCTGAAATCCTTGCAGTCTGAAAAAAAAATTGTATAATAAAGTTATGGTCAGTAAAGGTCAATGAAATTTTTGACGCTGCTGACAATTATTCACCGAATCTGCAAGTGTATCTTTTTACCATGAGTAAAAATCGCGGTAGAATGATAGATGAGCAAATGATAAGAAAGGTCGTGAACATATGCTTTGTCAAAACTGCGGTAAAAATGAAGCTTCTATTCATCTTTATGCCAATGTCAATGGTCAAAGAAAACAACTCGATTATTGTCAAAGTTGTTACCAAAAATTAAAAGCACAATCTGGAAATCCAACAAATATGATGGCTCAGGATCCCTTCGGCTTCGGAAATCTTGATGACCTTTTTCGACAAATGTCTCGCCAAATGCAACAAGGAAATTCACCTTATGAACAAACGCCTCCAACTCAAACTGGAGGAAACGGCATAATCGGCGGACAACCTCCGCGCAATGGCCAAGCACCTTCTGGTCTTTTAGGCGAATACGGCATCAATATCACACAACAAGCTCGAGACGGCGGGATCGATCCAGTCGTAGGACGTGACGATGAAATTCGTCGGGTGATCGAGATCTTGAATCGCCGAACGAAAAACAATCCTGTATTGATTGGTGAGCCTGGTGTAGGTAAAACCGCTGTCGTGGAAGGTCTGGCACAAAAAATTGTCGACGGTGACGTTCCTCAAAAACTAATGGATAAAGAAGTGATTCGCTTAGATGTTGCGTCACTGGTTCAAGGAACGGGTATTCGCGGACAATTTGAAGAGCGAATCCAAAAATTGATTGAAGAAATCAAACAAGCCGAAAATGTCATCTTATTCATTGATGAAGTCCATGAGATCGTGGGCGCAGGGGCTGCTGGTGATGGCAACATGGACGCTGGAAATATTCTGAAACCAGCATTGGCTCGCGGTGAATTACAAATGGTCGGCGCAACGACATTGAACGAATATCGCATCATTGAAAAAGATGCAGCATTAGAACGTCGTTTGCAACCTGTCCGAGTCGATGAACCTTCTGTAGAAGAAACCATCAGTATTTTGAAAGGATTACAGCCTCGATATGAAGATTACCATCATGTAAGATATACGGATGAGGCAATCAAAGCCGCTGCTACCCTTTCCAATCGCTACATCCAAGACCGTTTCTTGCCTGATAAAGCAATCGATCTTCTGGATGAGACCGGCTCGAAAAAAAATCTGACTATTCAAATTGTTGATCCGAAAACAATCGACAAGAAATTGCAAGAAGCAGAAGAACAAAAACAAGCTGCTTCTAGAGAAGAAGACTTTGAAAAAGCTGCTTACTACCGAGATCAAATCAATAAGCTGCAAAAAATGAAAGAACGTCAAATCAGTGAAGAAGAAACTCCCGTGATCACCGAAAAGGATATGGAGCAAATCGTTGAAGAACGGACGGGCATTCCGGTTGGCGAACTCAAAGAAAAAGAACAAACTCAGTTGAAAAACTTAGCTCAAGATCTGAAATCGCATGTAATCGGACAAGATGAAGCAATCGATAAAGTTGCTAAAGCGATCCGTCGTAATCGTGTGGGATTAGGAAAACAAAGCCGTCCGATCGGTTCGTTCCTTTTTGTCGGACCAACTGGTGTTGGTAAAACAGAACTTGCTAAACAACTTGCCTATGAAATGTTTGGCTCTGAAGAATCAATGATTCGTTTTGACATGTCAGAATACATGGAAAAACACAGTGTCTCCAAACTGATTGGTTCTCCTCCTGGTTATGTTGGTTATGAAGAAGCTGGACAGTTAACGGAAAAAGTCCGTCGTAACCCTTATAGCTTAATTCTTTTAGATGAAATCGAAAAAGCTCATCCTGATGTTCTGCATATGTTTTTGCAAATCTTGGATGACGGTCGTTTAACTGATGCTCAAGGACGCACGGTCAGCTTCAAAGACACATTGATCATCATGACAAGTAATGCCGGCACTGGAAAAGTAGAAGCCAATGTTGGTTTTGGAGCAGCCCGGGAAGGTGTCACACGATCTGTCTTGAATCAGTTAAATAACTACTTCACACCAGAATTTCTGAATCGCTTTGATGGCATCATTGAATTCAAAGCATTAAGCAAAGAAAATCTGTTATCCATCGTTTCTTTGATGCTCGCAGATGTCAATCAAACCTTAGCCAATCAAAAATTGCATATTGAAGTTCCAGAAAATGTCCAAGAAAAATTGGTAGAGCTTGGTTATAGTGCTACGATGGGGGCTCGCCCATTACGCCGAACGATTCAAGATCATATCGAAGATGGTATCGCAGAATTTTATCTTGATCATCCTCTAGTCCATGATCTACAAGCAACTTTGGATTCTGAAGACAAAATCATTGTGACAGCAAAAACTGTTGACACACCCGAAGAGCCAAAGGAACAAGAAAAACAGCCATCTGATGATGAGTAAAATCCTCGCAACAGCCAGACATCGTACCTTATTTGTCTAGATTTCTATGCCAGACGCCTGAATAACCTCAAAAAAACCAAGGTTTTCAAGCTGTCTGGCTTTTCTTTTTAAAAAAAACGCCCTATAATATTAGTAAAAATACATAGAATGTGAGGTGAGTATGGTGAAATTGATCAATGTGACAAACAGCCATTCTCGATTAGTTATGAATCAGCTTGAAAATACCGATGCTGAAATGGTAAAAGTATATACTGCCGGAGACATCACAGTCATCTTTACTTCTGCTCCAAATCACAACGAAATATTGCTGATCAACAAAAAACGCGCAATCAAACCTACCGAAATTGAAGAAATCAAACATTACTTCTTGAAAAAATTACCGCCTGGTTCTTATGAACCTGAAACGATCTCAGTTATTGAAATGCCAGATATT
This sequence comes from Enterococcus sp. RTP21361st1_A6_RTP21361_211029, assembly GCF_040910045.1. NCBI lineage: Bacteria > Bacillati > Bacillota > Bacilli > Lactobacillales > Enterococcaceae > Enterococcus > Enterococcus sp. RTP21361st1_A6_RTP21361_211029. The sequence goes on from NZ_JBDGBK010000082.1 coordinate 14,817, forward strand.
GTAGAAATTTCTATCCAAAAATCGCTTTCTTCGCAAACCTAATACCAATAAAATCACTATAAAAAAATATCTATAAAAGATGACTGTCACAGCCCTCTTTTATAGATATATTTTTTTGACTTATTTATCGTTGCCCCTGCGAAAAAAAAACAATCTTTAAGCAAAAGCATCTGTGCCATGACTCAATCAACAGATCGATCCTAACTAATTTTTGGGGGCACTTTCAGATCGAATTCGCCGTTCGATGATCCTCCCATTGATAAATATCCCTAACCTTTTCCATGTTTCACTGTTATGGATATCCTCAAGAAAGAAAAAACACTGATTCTTTTTTGATTCAACAAATCGATCAGAGATAACGATATCTGCTTCTGCAAGGGGAGCGTCAATAATTTTGTGTAAATGATTCTTCCCTACTGCAGATTGTTTCTAATTCTCAATCAGTTGGCTTAGCATTTGTTCAAGTTCGCCTTCGGCCTGTTGAAAGCCTTTATGACTGCGACCTAGGAATTTTTGGTTGTAAGTATCAAAAGACGAGACTAAGAAACGTTCCATCGACTCTTCGTTTTGGAACTGTTCCTTGCGGTGGCTGTATTTCTTGATTTGCTTATTAAAGGATTCAATCAAGTTCGTAGAATAAATACTCTTGCGTATGGCCAAGGGGAAATCATAGAAAGTGAGCAAGTGATCG
>NZ_JBDGBK010000083.1:0-15556 GCF_040910045.1 Enterococcus sp. RTP21361st1_A6_RTP21361_211029
TCTGAGCCAGAATGAGGTTCATTCTGACCCAGATTTGATTTTGTACAACCCATCAGTCCTTATTGACAAAGAGCCGATCTTTTTTATTATTTTCCAACTGGAAAAGCTTCACCAACAACGGCATCTTGTGGTAATTCAAGAATTCCTTTTTTCAATGGTGCATTTGCTAAATGCAGTTCACGAGCAGAACAGATCATGCCGTAGCTATCGACGCCACGAAGCGTTCCTGGCCAGATCAATAACCCATCCGGCATCATTGCCCCTGGTTTAGCAACAACGACTTTCAATCCTTTGCGAATATTGGCAGCACCACAAACGATTTGCAGGACCTCGCCTTCTCCAACTTCTGTTTCCGTTACAGATAAATGATCACTATCTGGATGTGGTTCACATGTTTTGACATAACCCACAACGATTTTCGGCTCTAAATCAATTGCCAATTGCTCCGTAAAGCCAGCTTCTGTGATCAATCGGTTCAAAGTTTCCACTTGTTGTTTCGTCAAAACTACTTGTCCGTTTCCTTCAATGGCAACTGTATCAGAAATGTGAAAGAAGTTCCAACCTACGATCGTACCTTCTTCATTTTTGATTTGAGCGACATTTCCTTTTCGTACAGCCGTTTGTTCCAGCCCTTTATCATCTGCTGTGATCACGATCAAAGTATCGCCCACATATTCTTTGTTGTATGAAAAAATCACTTGTCTTCCTCCTCTTACTTATTCCGCCCATAATCTTAACAAATTTTTGTCTGTTCGTCATGGGAATTTTCTTAGTTTACAATCGCTGCACTTCCCAATCCATAAAAAAACTGCGACAGAAATCAGACCAACAGGAAGCTAGTGAATGAAAAAGCACTCGCTTGCTCTTTTTTCCTGTCTCTGTATCTTCTGTCACAGCTTTGTCTTTTGCTTATTCTTCGCTAGGAGAGACAACCAACACATCACATTTCGCTTCGCGAATAATATAACTCGCTACACTCCCGGTGATAAACCGCTCAACTGCATTCAGTCCGGATTGGCCTACCATGATCAAATCAATCCCATATTTTTCTGGTAACTGTTTGGCCATTGCTTCTTTCGCAGAGCCGTAAGCAATGATCCCTTCGATCAAATCAAAATTAACGGATTTACCATATTGTTTACAGGATTCGATTAATTCTTGGGCAGTATCCTTTTCCTGCTCAATGATCGTTGTATCTAAAGGAGCATATCCCATCATCGTGGGGATCTGCTGATCGATGATATTCGCTACATAGACTTTCCCCTGATTGCGTCGTGCCACTTCAACTGCTTTTTTGAACGCTTCATTGGCTTGGTCGGAGCCATCGACACCTACTAAAATATTTTGATATCTTTGCCCACTCATGTTTTTCACCTCGAAAGTTTAATTTAGACTTGATAAGAAAGATTCGATTTCTGCTTTTGTTTTTCGATCTTTGTTGACTAAACGACCAAGTTCTTTGCCGTCTTCGATCACTACAAGACTTGGAATTCCAAAGATATTCCATTCCACAGCCACATCCATATAAGCATCACGATCAACTTCAACAAATTGAAATTCAGGGAAATCTGCCTCGATCTCAGGCAATTGCGGTTTAATATAACGGCAATCCCCACACCAGTCTGCTGTAAAAAAGAAGACATTCTTTCCTTTTTCGACATATGTTGCCAATTCTTCTAAATTTTTTGGAACAATCACACGCTCACCACTTTCTTTTCTCTAATCAAATTATACACCTTTTAAAACAGGGAACCAACTCACAAGCAAAAGAGCTGTGAACACGCCCATGCTAGTCACTGAAAACAGCACCCTAGTTGTCCCATTTCCTGATTATCGTAAACAGTTACAATAACAGATCAAAAATTGAACCAAATAGGTCTGATCTAGCGTTGAGTCGTATCACAGCTCTTAATTTTTATTTTCCTTCTACAATTGTAGCAACTGTTGATTTATCCAAACCTTTCAAGACTTGGATCACCATTTCTCTCGCAGCATCAAAGTCAGCGATGCTGAATAGTGTTTGATGGGTATGGATATAACGTCCTGGTACACCAATCACAGAACTTGGAATTCCTTCATTGGCCATATGAGCTGCACCAGCATCCGTACCGCCTTTAGACACAAAGTATTGGTAAGGGATATTGTTTGTTTCTGCTGTGTCCAGCAAGAATTCTTTCATCCGAGGCAACATGATCATTCCTGGATCATAGATACGCATCAGTGTACCTTCACCTAAATGCCCAAAAGTCCCATTCTTCGTCACTGTATCATCAGCTGGTGAACAGTCAACAGCGAAGAATAGATCTGGTTGGAATTTCGTGACAGAAGGTTTTGAACCACGTAAGCCAACTTCTTCTTGCACATTGGCACCAGCAATCAATGTATGACCCAGTTGTTCTTCTTTCAATGCTTCCAATGCTTCTAATACAACCGTACAGCCATAACGATTATCCCAAGCTTTTGAAATAATGTTTTTGCCATTCGCTGTCTTGATTGTTTCTACTTGAGGTACGATGGTGTCACCTGGTCGTACGCCAAAACTTTCCGCTTCTTCTTTAGAATCAAAACCAGCATCGAACAGAATGTCCGTTACTTCTACTGCTTTTTGTCCAGCTGTTCCACGTAGTAAATGTGGGGGCACTGATGAAGAAATACATGGATAGTTGCCTTTCGCAGTTTTTAAAGTGAAGCGTTGTGCTGAAACGACATAAGGGTTCCAACCGCCAAGAGGTGTCACTTTAAATAACCCGCGTTCGGTGATTTGTGTCAACATGAATCCAACTTCGTCCATATGAGCAGCTAGCATAACGCGTGGTGCATCTGCATCTGAATGATGACGTAATCCGAAGATCCCGCCAAGTCCATCTTGTTGGATTTCGTCCACTAATGGAGTCATCGCTTCCCGCATATAGGCCCGAACATCCTGTTCAAATCCACTAGTTCCTTGCAATTCTGTTAATTCTTTGATTCGTTGAAACGTTTTTTCTTCCATACTTTTTTCGGCTTGAATCGAAACAAGCCTTCCCTCCTCTTGCAAATCTATATTTATTATAACGCAAATTACTCATTCTGGTTCTTTTCTTATAGAAAAATTCTAAACTATGGTAAAATAATCTAAACAGACAAAAGGATTTCCGTTTATTCCTTAACAGGATAGGAGAAGTCTTCAAGGAGGCACAACATTTATGATCAATGAACGTCCATTCAATTATTTTAAAAACGGCCTGGCCATCGGCGTGGGTGTCGGTTTTGCAGGCGGGATCTTCTCGACATTATGGATGAAGAAAAAACAATCGATGAATGCAGATGACGTCCTCGATCAAATCAAAGCAGCATTTTTAAAAGAAGGTCCGATCGAAGGTTCCTGGATCAATTTTGAGAAGCAACCCCTTCGTAAATTTGCAGTGACATCTCAAGGATATACCGGCGGTATTACTCGAACCGAAGACGGACAACTGATCACTTACGAATTTTTAGCAGATGCGAAAACAGGAACTGTTTTGGATATTCAACGATCGATCATTGATTAATACGCATTGCTATACAACAGACGCTCAATGATTCAAACTCATAAAATAGTCGAACATCGCTAGATGATTTTTCTTGTCGTTCTTTATGAACAACAGTGATCATCTTGAGTTGTCCGACTATTTTTTAGTTGCGGCAATCTTTTTGGGACGTTTATTTGCATGAAGCAACGTTGCTAAGTCTAGTAATAAAACATTGGCTAACACAGGATTGGCTTTCTCGCGATACGCTGCGGCGCCACTTTCAAACAATACTGCTAGACGATCTTCTAAAACAACGATTTGTTCCAAATACGGTGGAAATTTGATTCGTTTTAGGATCCGGCTAGGAGAGTCCCGCTCGGACACTAAGAGTTCCGAGGTATAAGGACCATAAGAACGACTGGCTAAGAGATAATGGCCATAAAAAGCCACACCTTGAATCTTATCAGATGTTTTTCTGCTCATTGTCACGGTTGGTTGGATTTTGTCTTTGCGGCGAATTGCTGTTTTCTTTTCAGCTATCGTCGGCAATAGATAGAAAGTCAACTGTCCTTCACCTTTTAGTGTGAAGTTGCCAGATACCAGTTGATCATTGTTTTGAGTCAAATACGATGCTTGTGGAATCTCTAAGAGATCAGTTGTCAGCCAATAAGCGATTGGCTGTCCCGTCTCTTCAGATGTATCTGCTAAGATATCGATCAAACGTAAAGCGGCTACTCGTCCAGTAGCAGATCCTGTGATTGTCAACCATAAAAGTTCCCGTTTTGTATCATATACTAAGCCCCCTACATGTGGCCGTTTAGGTAAAATCAGCAGTTTGATCGGCTGTCCTGTTTCTCTATCCAGTACATGAATAATAGAATGATGCTGATGGTCATAGCAGTAGGCAGAAATAAACACAAAATCTTGAGAAAAAGCCAACCCTTGCGGCGTCATCCATTGACAAACCTCATTTTCGCCGGTTTCCGGCACCACCATTCTTGTTTCTGTTAATCCAGGAATGTTATATTGTTTTGCTTCAGCCTTTTCCCAAGCTGCTTGAACAATAGGATACCGTTTTAACTTTTTTTCAATATCCTGATGTATCCGTTGCTGCTTCCAATGCTTAAACTTTAGGACATAGTAAACAAGGAGGCCAATGACCAGCAACACTAAAATCATTATTGCTACCCGCTGAGTCATTTGTTTGCCTCCTTGTTCTATTCGATCAATCGTACATATACCGCTATTAATTACAGTATCTACATGTTTCTTTTACTAGCGTTTCTTTATAGGATCTTTCATAATCTCATTTATAGTAACATTAAGAATCCCTTATTCTACTATAGTCACTTCCACATCAATATTGCCTCTTGTTGCTTTAGAGTATGGGCAAAATGCGTGGGCTTCTTCTGCGATTTTCTCTGCTTGGTCCTTCTCAAGTCCTGGCAAAGAAACTTCTAAAACAACCCCGATTTGGTAGCCCCCATCTTCTAATTGAAATAAAGATACCCGTGCTTTGACTTCAGAATCAGACTCAAGATTATTTTCTTCCAGCATGTGTTGAACCGCGCCGTTGAAGCAAGATGCGTATCCAGCCGCAAATAGTTGTTCCGGATTTGTCCCTTCACTATGGATTCCTGGGCGGTCGATCTTCATGTGCATACTTCCGTTTGGTGCCTCGACCTCGCCATCACGGCCTCCACGATTGATCATTGCTGTTTCGTACATTTTTTTCATTGAGATCATCCTTTCTTTCGTCTTTCTATATTAAGTGTAACGAGTATTTTTTAATCTGACAAAGGTAATGCTTGCATTCGACGACATCAGTTAGACAACATCGACGATCAGTGATAGAAGCAGTTTGTCTATACAAAAAGAGAAGCAGCGAAAAGCTGCTCCTTAAGATAATAGGTAAAATTGCTGATATATTTGACGATTAACCTCTTGAACGTCCCAAGAAAAATGATACTACAGCAACAACGATGATCGCACCAATGATAGAAGGAATCAAAGCCATTCCTGCTAATTGAGGACCCCAGCTACCTAACAATGCTTGTCCAATTGCTGAACCAACTAAACCTGCAACGATGTTAGCGATCCATCCCATTGATCCACCTTTATTTGTAATTGCTCCGGCAATCAAACCGATAATAGCTCCTACGATTAATACCCATAACCAATGCATAATTTTCTCCTTCTTTCTGTGAAATATTTATTACACATATTATGTTACGCTTCTTCTTAAAAATACACAAAAATTTTGCTCTTAGAAAAACAAAAAAAATTTAAAACGTTGTTATATTAAGGATAAATCAACTTTTTTGGAATCGTTAACACTCACTGCAAGAGGTCAAAAAAACTGCCGCAGCTCTTTGAAATCGTTTTGATCAGCAAAAAGTTATTTTCTGATAAAGGGTACCTAGACTATGTACGATTTTCTTTCATTGTCTGCTTTCAACCGTCATCTTCCCTATGAATAAAAGCAATCAAAGAAACCAGATTGTCGTACACACCTCATTCACTACATCCTTCTGATGAAACATCAAAACAATTGGCATTCCTTTGATTCTGCCTTTTGTATTTGAAACCTGCTTCCCCTCACTATGTAAAAGGATTATGAGAAAAAGCAGCGATAGAAGTGAGCGTATGCAATAGCGAGTAAAGTAAAAAATAAATTGTTCGGATTGTACCCCGGCCTTTCTTCTTAATATTTTTCATTTCTCGCTTCTCCCCTCTGCTTATTGGACAGTCTTCGCGATTGTGAAGTCACGAAAAAAAGCAACTTTGCCCAGCGTTCAATGCTAGACAAAGTTGCTTTTTTATTTTGTTTTTGAAAAGTCTTTCTTTGAAAGATAGACAGCAGTAAGGATGCCTACTAAGACAGCTAACCCAAAGACTAGAATCGTTCCTATCGTGTTATCCTTCCCAGGCAGTCCGCCAGTGTTGATCCCCCAAAGTCCAGCAATTAATGATGGCACTGCAACCACTAATGCTGCTGAATCTAAATATTTCATCAAATGGTTCAAATTATTGTCCATCATATCCGAGAATAGACCACCGATGGTTTCCAATAAATCGCGATAGATCGTGACAAGCTTGTTGGCAAATTTCTGTCGCAGTTTAATGTCGTAAACTAACGATTCATTATCTAGTTTGTCTAAAAACTCTTTTCGTTCCATCAAGTGATTCACTGTAAGATTCTGATCTTTCAATGTGTGATCCAAATAAACCATATCTCGTTCTGTGTCTGCCAGATTAAATAGTTCATTATTTTCGGTTGTTTTACGGGCAGCCGCATCCAATTGGTCGATTTGCTTTTTAATCTCTTTCAACCCATTGATAAAGTGGGTATAGATCATTAATGTGGCAAAAGCAATGATATCCTCAAAATGTCGAAGCTCATTTCCATGTTTCTCGATCAATCGCTCAACGAGATTCGATTCTCTAGAGACATAGGTGATCATCAATCCTTTGGAAAGAATAAATGTGACAGGTTCAAGGCGTTTTTCAATGCGTTCTTGATGATTTGAAGAAAGATCGATCAATGTATAAAGAAACGGATTGTTTAATTTAGTGTCTCGTAAATGTTCTAATCGAGAAACTTCCTCTGGTTCATCGGAGCCAATAAAAATATCTTCCGGTAAATCAAAAAGTGTCAGCAGCTCTTTTTTTTCTTCTTCATTTCCATGTTTGACTACCAACCAATTATAGTCTTCTTCGGATGATTCTCTGATTTGGTTCTGTTCGATTTTATAGTACGAATACATTTTGCCTCTCTCCTTTAACTCCTTCACTTCTCTTCAACTATCTAATGGCGACTGCTTTTTGTCAAGAAAAAGCGCTATTTCAACGGTTTTTATTAATACGGAAATAAAGCAAGCGTTTGATTAGACCATTCTAAATAAACGTGAGAGAATATTTTTGGGCCCAATAAAAATCATTTTAGAGGAGGACAACTATATTTCTACATCAGAAAGAACTACAGTTCGAAGCAAAACCAGACAAACCAAATCCATTAATTGCGAAGTATCTTCAAGAATTGATCGGTGGCCAGTATGGCGAAATGAGTGTAGCAATGCAGTATCTCTTCCAAGGTTGGAGCTGCCGTGGAGAAGAAAAGTACAAAGATATGTTGATGGACATTGCGACAGAAGAAATTGGACACGTTGAAATGCTTGCTACAATGGTTGCTCGTTTATTAGAAGGTGCACCGGTAGAAGATCAAGAAGCCGCAATGAAAAAAGACCCAGCAATTGGCGCAATTATCTCTGGAATGAATCCACAACATGCGATCGTTGCTGGCTTAGGACCACGTCCAGCTGACAGTGTCGGTAATCCATGGAGTGGCGCTTACATCATTGCCAGCGGTAATTTACTGGCAGACTTCCGTGCCAATTTAAATGCAGAATCACAAGGACGATTACAAGTCGCTCGAATCTATGAAATGATTGATGACCGTGGAGTTAAAGACCTCTTATCCGTGCTATTAGCTCGGGACAGCTATCACCAAAACCTTTGGGCACAAGCTGTCAAAGAACTTGAAGAAAAAGAGGGTACAATCTTAGTACCGAGCACTTTCCCTCGTAATGAAGAACGGTTAGACATCGCCTATGACTTTTACAATTTCTCTGAAGGAGATCAAAGTAAAGAAGGCTCTTGGGCAAAAGGAAAAGCACTTGATGGCGAAGGTGAATACCAATGGCTTTCTACACCTAAAGTTGAAGGCAAAGCGCCAAAACTAGATCCTGTCACACCAAAAATGTATGGCACGCCACCTGAAAAATAAATTGATCGAAACGAATAAAAAGAGCAATGATTCCATTCACAAGAAATCATTGCTCTTTTCTTGTCTTATTGAGCAAGTTGGTTACCTTAAAGCTAAAAAAGCGTTAGAGTAGAATGTATAAGAAAAAGGAGGAATCATTATATGAAAGCACCTTTACTTACACTAAATGACGGCAATATGCGCCCAGCCGTGGGCATCGGTACCTATCAAATTCGCGGTGGCGAAGGCTTAAGCCAGTTGCAAGCAGCGATTGCAGATGGCTATCGTTTGATTGATTCGTCAACGAACTATGACAATGAAGGAATCGTCGGTAAAGCGATTCGCCGATCCGGTGCCCCTCGTTCTGAGTTTTATATCACCTCAAAATTACCAGGAAAATATCATGGATATGATGATGCACTGACCAGTATTCAAGAATCGCTGGCGCGCATGGGATTAGATTACTTTGACGCCTTTTTGATCCACTGGCCACTGCCTAAACGCGGCAAGTACATTGAAGCGTGGCAGGCGTTAGTGACTGCGCAAAAATTAGGTTTGATTCGTTCTATTGGTGTATCTAACTTTGAACCTGAACATTTAGATGCCATTATTGAGGCAACTGGTGTCACTCCAGCCATCAATCAAATCGAGATCCATCCTTACTGGGTCCAAGAACAAATGGTAGCAGAAAACAGAAAACGTGGGATCATTACTGAAGCATGGAGTCCATTAGGCCGCGGCAGCGCGGCGCTCAAAGAATCCATCATCACTGATCTAACAAATAAATATCAAAAATCTGCGGGTCAAGTCATCTTACGCTGGCACGTCGATCGCGGGATTCTACCACTACCAAAATCCCGAAACCTGAGCCATCAGCGAGAAAACTTAGCTATTTTTGACTTTGAACTGACTGAAGAAGAAATCAATGCAATCAATCGCTTGAACAAAGAAGATGGACGTATTGAAGGTCAAGATCCGAATGTATATGAAGAATTTGAGTAAAGTGAGACAGCACAAAGCTCCTGAGGGATTTCATAGGCTCACATCAATTATAGGAATTGGAATGGTCACAAAAAAAGAACTGCGAGATGACTTGCCCCAATTGAATTCCTTAGATCTACTAGCAGCAAGGCTCTACTGAAGTCTTGCTGCTATTTTATGAGAAGTAAAAACTTCTGACACGATCAGTTTTCATTTGGATTATGCTTTTCTCACAGTTCTTTTTCTGAGTTAAAACTTCTGTACAATCAGCGTTACAACTGATAATGAATGGCTTCTTTGTATTGTTCAAACAATGATTGGTTCAATTCATCGCCGCCATCCATATTTGCGGAATAAAAGATGGGCGGATAATCGATTCCTGCTTGTTTCAATTGTTGACAAACTTCGACAATAATGGTATTAAGGATCGTAGCGCCAATCACCGTTGAAGTAGGCCCCACTTTTTGATCCATCCCCTTAATCTGACAACCTGCATCACCAATTTCTCCATGATTATCGATTACAAGATCAGCGACTTCAAACAGACGAAGGCCCGAAGAATGGCGGCTAGTGACTGATTGCGAATACGTTTTGTTTGTTAAAGCGATAATTTTGACGCCTTTTTCTTTTGCCGCTAGTGCTAAATCGATTATGACAGGATTACGACCTGAAACTGAGTGTAAAATCAGCACGTCTCCTTCTTTGAACGGCTGGATTTCCGCTAATGCGGTGCCGTAGCCTTCTAGTCGTTCCATTTTGCTAGTAAAGGTGATGGGACTGCGATCCAACATCAGTTCTCGTCCAAAGATCGCATTGATCGTCATCATCCCTCCCGCGCGATAGTACATTTCTTCTGCCAAGATCCCCGCATGACTAGCCCCAAAAATATAAATCGAATGCTTTTCTAGATTTGCTGTAGTCAAGAGACGAATTGCCTCATCGATTGCATGCTGTTCCTTTTTTTCAACGGTTTCTAGTAATGCATGAATTTTATCAACATATTGATACATATTAAATTCCCCCAAATAGACTGCCGAGACCACGACCAATGATTCCCCAAAGTGATAAGTCATTGCCACCAAAGATCAGAATCCAGTTTTGAATCGTTGTGCTGAATAGAACGGCAGATACACCAACTAACAAGACCATCACAAATGATGCGGCAATGGTACCAATGACTGCGCCACGCAAGCCGCCTTGTCCTTCTCCAATAACTGCTGCGCCGCCACATTCAAAGAAACTGGTGATAACTAATGGTACGATCAAGATTCCAAAAACATTCGTCGTATTGACAATGATCACAAGGATCGTTGAGGTGATCATAGCTACGATAAAACCAATAATCACGGCATTCGGACGATAATTGAATAGGATCGGTACATCAAAAGCTGGTTTGGCTCCAGGGACGACTTTTTCAGCAATCCCTTGGAAAGCTGGAATAATTTGGTTGATCAATAGGCGGACCCCATAAAGCATGATCAAGAGTCCTGCGCCAAAGTTCAAGCCTGCTTGAACAGCAAACATGACCAGATTCCCACCTTCTGGGACAAGAACTGGTGCGATAATTCCTACAACAATATTCATCAAAAACATCACCAAGGCACCTGTAATGGAAATCTCACGGAAAAAGGACAGGTTTTCTGGCACTTTTAAATCTTCTGTCGATTTTTCTTTGTTTCCTACTCGTTTTGCCACGAAGCCGGACACCATCGATAAGATCCCTGTAGGATGTCCAATCAAGAACGAATCATCGCCAGTGGCATCCCAAACATATTTCCGCATGATCCAAGGCATAAATGACCAATAACAAGCAGATAAAACAGCTCCTAAAATCAATAATGGAATCCCCGACATTCCACCTTCAACCCCACCAGCAACGATCACAAATGGGAACCACCATAACATATGACCCGTCAAGAAAATCGTCTTAACTGGTGTAAAACGAGCAATCAATAAGTGCAAGATCAATCCAAAAAACATAGCTAACCCAACAGTTCCCCCGTATTCTGCTGTGAAGGTCACATCAGAAAGACCATCGGCTACTTGAACCCCCAACTGTGTCTGAACCGCTGTGTTGATTGGTGCGATCGTTCCCGTCAGCATATTGACCCCTGCGGTCAATGCTACCATCCCAAAGGCTGCTGTCAACGAGCCTTTCACCACTTCGGCAAAAGGTTTTCGTTGCACGATCAACCCGATCATTGCAATCAGTCCGAGCAATACTGGCGGATTCTTTAAAATATGATCTGTGACAAAACTCATGATTATCCCTCTCTTTCAGCTAAAAACTTTTCCATTTGCATTTTGACTTCAGCGACATCCATATATTTTTTGATGGGATAGACAGGTGCTTTGACGGAAGCTTGCAAATCATTCAATAATTCGTGGCTTGTAAAATAAACATCTGCAGGAGTTGCTTTTGCAGTAGACAAATCCGTATTCTCAGCAGTCGCCTTCAGCCCCAGCTCCTTAATCACCTTATCGATCGTCATCTTTAACACCATTGAACTTCCAACACCAAATCCACACACAGCTAAAATTTTCATCTTCTTTTCCTCCTATTGGAATAATTGGCAAATCTGTTCTTTGTCACCATTCAAAATAAGTTGATACTTTTCCTGATCCATAAACACTTCCATGATTTCCTGCAAACTTTCCAAATGACTTTGATTGTCTTTTGCAGCTAAAACAAGGAAAATACGGACCGACTTGCCAGCTAAATCGATTTCGTTTTTAGTCACTAGCAAACTCATCCCTTGATGAAAGACACCTTCCCCCGGACGAGCATGCATCAATGCAAAGTAATCAGCCAATACCATATACGGGCCATTCTCCTCAACGCTATGGATCATATTAGCGACATATTGTTGATCGATGGCTTTTTCATTTAATAGCGGCTGACTCGCCAATTGAACTGCTTCTTGCCAAGTGAGGATTTGATTCGTGGTCTCGATATGATCCTCAGGCAGTAATTTTTTTAAATTGATCATGATTTTACCTCCAACATTTTTGAAATGAACCATTCTTTGTCTTCGATCCCTTGCATGATCAACTTCATGACAGGTTCTACTTCTTGGGCCTCATCTTCTCGTATCATTAGTAACACGATGATATCGACTTTTTGGTTGCCCCAATCAACAGGACGATCCAAAATCAATACAGAAAAGGTCGTTTTTGAAACAAACTCAGGATTGCCATGAGGTATGGCAAAACCGTTATCTAAATAGGTCGACTGCAATGCTTCTCGTTCTAAGACGGAACGCTGAAAGTCCGTACGCTGATTTTCCGACGAAAAGTCATTTTGACTGATCAGAAAATCCAGTGCTTGTTCTTTGGTCTCAAATCGTTCAAAATAAATCTTCGGTGCAATCAACATCCGTGTATCTTGCAGGATTTTCACCTTATCCGCAATCGGTTCATTATCAATAATCAAATCGATATAGTGATTCATGATCCGCTTCATGTCTCGATTGGTCACCATCGGCGAGATGCGGACGACTGGTTTGGAAACATCAGGTAAATCGATCGTGGAAATAATGAAATCGATGGCAGAAATATCCATCTCTTTGAGCTTAGCGACAGAAGCGGTTTCAATACTATCGACATTAGGCAATATTCGACGAATCTTGGCAGAAATAAATGAACTGGTGCCAACACCGTTCGGACAAACAAAGACGATTTTATTCAATTGCCGCATCCGTTCTACTGCAGCTTGAAAGTGAATCGAAACAAACCCGATTTCATCCTCAGATATTCCAATATGGTAGGCCTTTAGAAAGTCGTTCAAAGAGAACCAAACGACCCCATACAACGCCGGATAATGCTGTTTGATCTCATCTAGCAATGGATTGACTACAGTAGTTTGGGCCTCAATGCGTAAAAACAGCTGGTACAAATGAATCGTCAAATCTTCTTCTAAGCGACTATCCTGTGTCAAATCGATCTGGATGCCTTCACTGACTTTCTGAATCAGATTTCTGACTTTCCCTCGAAAAGAGAACGGAATCGATTCGTTCTTCATAAAAAAACGTAAGCCACTACCTACAATGAGATAGGTTAGGTACTGAACTTCTTTCGATGAAAAATGGTAGATTTCTTGTTCTTCAATTTCTTTCAACAATTCATAAATCAACGGATACTTGTCAAATTCCAAAAACAATTTTCCAAATTGGCGCTTCTCTTCTATATCCAGCTGATTTGCCTGATTCGAGCGCTCGACAATCAGCAAGATCGAAACAACGATGCTTTGGATGTAGCTTTCTGGGATCTCCATTTGCTTTTCGATGATCGAATGGCGAAAAGCCGCATTTATCTTTTCAAATAATGACACATTTGTCAGAACAGAAAGGTTCTCCCCATGCTCCACAGTAAGGAGAATGAATCGCTTCAACATTCGTTGGATTTGTGACTCGCTTCCTTGAAAATAAGTGCCTGAATTATCAAAACGCAACAGTAAATTTTCTTTGACAAACAGTGTTTTTAGATAAGCGATATCCTTGGCGATACTGCTCCTAGAAACATAATACTCATCAGAAAGTTGCTGGTAACTCAAGTGCTCCCCATTGATCAGCCGCTTAAAAATTTGCATGCGTCGGTCTTCGATCAAAGAATAATTGTTTTTCATTTGCTCACCCTCTACCTTTATTCTAGTGATACCTTAACAAATATGAAGACCAATTGTTAGATTAAAAAATGATTAAAAGGTGTGCACACCCTTTCCCTTGATAGCAATATCGGTCGTTTGTTCCGCAAAATCGCTTCAAGCAAGCCAAACTTTTCTCATCTTCCTCGTTTTCTCTTATAATAAATGTAAACAGTCAAATGAGGAGGAAACAAAATGAAATGGCGTGGGGGTAGACAAAGTTCCAATGTGGAAGACCGCTCTGGTCGTTCCGCAGGTTCAGGAGGAAAAATAATGGCCGGCGGTGGTATCGGTACGATTGTTATCGCAGTCCTCTTTTTTCTATTCAGTGGGGGTGATTTAAACTCCGTCACAGATATTTTAGGAGGCGGACAAGCCGCTAATTATCAAACAGAAAATGTGGCTTCAGACGAGTATACAGAGGAAAAAGAATTCTCCGCTGTCGTCTTCGGCCATTTGGAAGATTATTGGAATGGTGTTTTTGAAGCAGAACAGACTACGTATCAAGATCCTAAACTGGTTTTATTTACAGGAAGTGTTCAATCGGCTTGTGGGAATGCAACTTCTCAAGTTGGTCCCTTTTATTGCCCTGCCGATCAAAATGTTTATCTGGATCTCAGCTTTGCAACAGAACTTTCTCAAAAGTATGGGGCCAGCGGAGATTTTGCCATGGCCTATGTCATTGCTCATGAAGTTGGTCATCACGTACAAAACGAACTTGGTATTACACAGCAACTCGATAAGATCCGCCAACAGGTTTCTGAAAAAGAATACAATCAATATAGTGTTCGATTGGAACTACAAGCGGATTATTTAGCCGGTACATTTGCCAAGTATCTACAAGGAAAAACTTATAACGGCCAACCGATTTTAGAAGCTGGTGATATCGAAGAGGCTATCACAGCTGCTAATGCCATTGGTGATGATACGTTACAAAAGGAATACCAAGGATATGTCGTACCAGATAGTTTTACTCATGGGACTTCAAAACAACGAGTTGAATGGTTCAACCGGGGGTTCAAATATGGTGATTTGGAGCATGGAGACACCTTCAATGAAAAAAACCTTGATTTGGTCTACGGATCGTAACAAAAACGTTCCTTTTTAGTCACTCTTTTTTCACATTTGGGCGGTATAGTTTATTCATACCAACAAACCCTAACTTTTTCATTTTACTCCTTGCCTGCCAGTCCCCGCTGGCAGGCCTTTTTTTTTCATGGTGCTATTTTAGTTTTTTTTTAACCTTTGGCCTGTTTTTTTCTTTAAAACGCTAAGGGTTGATCACAATTTTTTCATATTTTCCGGTTACTATATAAATAACCCAACAAACAACCCAACTTTTTCATTTTTTACTCCTTGTCTGTCAGTCCCCGCTGACAGACTTATTTTTTTTCTTGCCAAAATTCTCAAAATGCGCTAAGGTTATTTATGCGCGGAAGTGGCGGAATGGCAGACGCGCACGCTTCAGGCGCGTGTGAGTATATCTCGTGTGGGTTCAACTCCCATCTTCCGCATTTTGAGCAGATCATCTTGGATGATCTGCTCTTTTTTATGTGTTTCTTTTGTCTAAATAAAGAAAAAAGCTTAAGCTAGAAGTATATCCCTGAATAATTCATACCGATAAAAAAATGATCTGTTGCTCTAAATTTTACCGGAATTTATATTTTTTATTCCGTC